>NZ_DEXB01000004.1:0-7526 GCF_002366485.1 Hyphomonas sp. UBA3195 | reverse complement strand
ACGCAGGAAGTCGGCAAGCTGAAAGCCGTGCACAATATGCCGCCTGCGGACAAGGACCGCGAGGCCAGACAGATCGACCGCCTGCGCCAGTTGGCACAGGAAAGCGGGCTCGATCCTGCCTTCGCCGAGAAACTACTGAATTTCATCGTGGCGGAAGTCATCCGCCATCATGAGCACATTCGCGGTCTTGAGACCGACGACTGAATTACCACCCCGAGACGCCAGACTTACAGGAGATACACATATGGCCCTCAAGATTCGACTCGCCCGTGGCGGGTCCAAGAAACGCCCTTTCTATTCCGTGGTCATCGCGGATGCCCGCGCACCGCGCGACGGTCGTTTCGTCGAGAAAATCGGTTCCTACGATCCGCGCCTTCCGAAAGATTCGGAATTCCGCGTCCAGATCGACGCCGAGAAAGCGTCCGAATGGCTCCGCAAGGGTGCCCAGCCGACCGAACGCGTTGCACGCTTCCTGTCCAAGATCGAACTGGACGGCAAGCCGCTCGTAGAATGGGCGCATGGCAACAACCCGAACAAGGGTGAGCCAGGCAAGAAAGCTCAGGAACGCGCTGAAGAGAAAGCCGAAAAGGCAAAAGCGGCGGCTGAAGCTGCTGCGGCTCCGGCTGAAGAAGAAGCTCCGGCCGCTGAAGAAGCGCCCGCTGAGGAAGCTGCTTCGGAATAGGACTGGCTTGCCAGTCTCGGGATATGGCCGGTGCCCTGCGGGGTGCCGGCCTTTTTCGTGGACGCAAGGCCTGAGGCTGAATGCCGGGCAACAGGGAACCAAATCACCGTTCAGGTCGCTTTCTCTAGAAAGAACACGACACGAGAGGAGATCCGAGATGTCCAAGGCTAAACTTTTCAGAACTCTGCCCTTTGCTGCACTCGGAATTGCGGCGCTCGCCCTTCCTGCCAGCGCAGACCGGGGTCGCTATCATGATACGTCATATCGTGGCGGTGGGAATGGCGTGGTGCTTCACGCTGATTCCGGCTTTTCCGGCGAAGGCCTTCGCATTCAGGGCGCCGAGCCGGACCTTGCCCGCCTGCGCTTCAATGACCGAGCCTCGTCGATTACCATTCGCGCTGGCGCATGGGAACTGTGTACGGACGCCCATTTCAGGGGGCGGTGCGAAATCGTCGATGCGAGCACAGGTCGCCTGAACGCATATCGCCTCAATGACAATGTTTCCTCCCTTCGTCCTGTCGCCTATCGCGACCGGCCGGGGAAAGGCCGTCGCGGAGGAGGGTATGGTGACCTTGTTCTGTTCCAGGATTCTGCCCAGCGCGGGCAGGCCATCGAAATCAGCCACGATGTGCCGGATCTCGGCCAGTATCGTTTCAATGACCGCGCAAGCTCCTTCCTCGTGACGGGCGGCAGTTGGCTGGTCTGCGAGCATGCGAACTATCGGGGGCGGTGCGAAGTGTTGCAGGGCGGCGCGGGTGATTTGAAGCCAATCCGCATGAACGACAATATTTCCTCCATCCGCGCCTATGACGGCTGGCGCTGATACGGCGCTTGCCCGCTTGCGCTCTGCCAATCGGCCGTTAGAGAAGCGGCATGAGCGCGAAATCAAATACTGAGAGACAGATCGTCGTGGGCGTTATCAAGGGTGCGCACGGCGTACGCGGTGATGTGCGAGTGAAAAGCTTCACCGCCGACCCGGATGATGTGTTCACCTATGGTGCGCTGACTGATGAAGCCGGGAAGCCCGTGCTGACGCCGCAATCGGCCCGGCCCGGCAAGGACCATTTCATTGTGCGTCCCAAGGAACAGAAGCAAAAAGAAGAATGGGACGCGATGCGTGGCACGCTATTGCATGTCCCGCGCGCGAAACTTCCGGAAACAGATGACGACGAGTTCTACATCGAGGACCTTGTCGGTCTTCAGGTGTTCGCGGGCGGGAATGAGCCTGCGGGCACCGTGAAAGCTGTGCAGAATTTCGGCGCAGATGATTTGCTCGAAATCCGTTTGGCGGACCGGGGCGATACGGTTCTCGTGCCCTTCACGCTGGCCGACGTGCCGACCGTGGACCTTGCCACATCCCGCATCATCATTCCGGATCTCGCCGAATGGACGGCGCCCGGGGACGAGGCTGAATCCACTGATTGACCCATGTTGCCGCTTGTTCAGACGCCACCTGTCATAAAGGGTAGTTTAAGAACGAGGTAACTGCCCATGTTTGCCAGATTAATCCGCTTCGGCGCTGCTCTTGCCCTTCCGCTAACTGTAGTGGGCGCTGCAGCCGCGCAGTATGAAGGCAATGAACAACCGGCGGGCCTGATGTTGTTCAGCGGCGAGGATTTTCGCGGGGAAGTGCGGGAAGTCTTCGATTCCGTCTATTCTCTGAACGACTATTATTTCAATGATCGCGCGCAATCCGTTGCGGTCCTGTCCGGCGCCTGGGAGCTGTGCGAGCATAGCGACTTCACCGGCCGCTGTGTCTTCATCCGTGGCGATGTCCAGGACCTCGACTGGTACGGCCTTGATCGCGAACTAACGTCGGTGCGCCCGATTTACGAGTATACCGAAGCCGAGCACGGCTTGATGTTCACCCGCGATCAGTCGGGCTATATCCGCTATGCTGACAATGCCCGTTACGGGTACGACAATTACTCACACGGCTATGGCACCAGCACGAGTGTCAGCGTCTACCATTATGGCTATTCGCCGAGCTATCGATCCCACGGTTACTACAGTCCGCGTCTCGGCCACGGCCCCTATGGCTTCGGCTGGACGCGTCATGGCGCGAATCCGCACTATGGGCGTCATTACCGCAAGCAACAGCGCCCGCTGAGAGGGCATTATGGCGCGCGCAATGGCGCGGTGACGCTCTACACGGATTCCTATGAACGCGGTGCCTCGCTTGGCCTCAACAAGGGCGTTTCCGACCTCAGTCGCTATCGCTTCAATGACAATATATCGTCGCTGCAAATCCGTTCTGGCAAATGGGAAGTTTGCGAGCATGCGAACTATAAAGGGCGCTGTCAGATCGTCGATGCCTCGACGGACCGGCTGAATGGTATTCGTCTGAATGACAACATCTCGTCCATTCGGCCGGTGGGTGACAGCCCGCGCGGCGGCCGGGGAGATGGTCAACGCGGAGATCGCGGTGGCCGAAATGATGGGGGTCACGCAGACCGCGGTCGCCGGGATGATGGCCGGAATGGCAATCGTGGCGGCGGACGAAATGGAAATGTGCAGACAGTAGCGCCGACAGCGGCAAACCCGCTTGCGGGCGGGCCGAAGGCGCGGGACGTGACTCAGCAACGTCGCCCACACGCTCTGCCAGGTCGCCCGCAACGTGCCAATATTGGCTCTGAAGACCGTCCGCGTCCTAATGTGCGGACCATTCAGCCCAACCGTTCGACCACCCAGAGACCGCAGACGCGCCAGGTGCAACCGGCGGCAACGCAGCGCAACCGCGCGCAAACCGAGCGCCGGCCCACAGCCACGCCGCGGCCCAGGCAAAAAGTGGACATGAATACTTCGCGGCCCAAGGCGCTGAGGAACACTCAAACGCAACGCCGTGAGGTGCAGCAGCGCCCTCAAACTCAGACGCGCCAGCAAAAGACGATCCGTCCCCAACAGCAGACCAGACAACAGGTGAGGCAACCGGCGCGCCCGCAAGTCCGTCCTGCCCCGCAGACGCGCAAACAGGCACAGCCGCAACGGCAAGCCCGGCCACAGGCTCAGCGCCAACCGGCTCGGGTAAAGCCGCAGCAACGGTCCACGCCGCGTCCGCAACCGCAACGGTCAAATAATATGCCGAAAGCCCTGCGCAATCGGGGTGGAGAAGTTCACAAGGACTAGGGGTGTTGCGGCTCAGTTCGCGCGCGGGTCGTGCCATTCGCGCGCGATGCCGTATCCGCCCCGGCGGATCAGCCAGAACATGCCGATCAGGTCAAAGATGCCTGCGCCAAGCCTGCCGAGGAATCCGTATTTGGATTCTCCCGCCAGTCGCTTGCGATCATTCACGCGCTCTTCGCGCACATCCCAGCCTGCGCGCTTGATCAGGGCGGGCAGGAAGCGGTGCATCGAGGCAAAGAAGGGCAGATCGCGAAAAGCTTCGGTCCGGATCAGTTTCCATCCGCATCCGGTATCCGTCGCATCATCCTGAAGCACGAAGCGGCGTACCCCATTGGCGACGCGGGACTGTACCCATTTGAATCCGGAATCATTCCGGCTGTTGCGCTTGCCTGCAATGATGCCGAGGCTGGGGGATGCGCCCGGCACAATGATCTCTTTCCAGAGACGGGCCGTATCCGCCGGATCGTTCTGCCCGTCCCCGTCAAGCAATTGTACCCACTGGCCGCGCACAGATTTGAGCCCGGTGAACAGTGCGGCGGACTTCCCCTTGCGCGCGACATGATTGAACACGACCACGGTATCGGGATGCTTCGCCATCGCTTCGGCAAGTTCCTGCTCTGTCGCGTCGGACGAGCAATCATTCACGCACACAATCTCGAAACTGATCCCCGCCAGCTGCTCATGGATCTCGTCGATCACGGGGTGCACATTACCCTCTTCATTGAAGAACGGGATCAGGACGGAGAGGGCGGGGCTTTGGGGCATAGGTCTGGAGTAGAGGCTGGCGCCTTGGCGGTCCAGTCTCATTTGCCCGCTGAAGCTGCACGCTGGCGCAGGGCGGTTTCGGCCTGGACATCGCCGGCCATGGCGCGGTCCTTCAGTTCGGCGGCGGACATGGCCTTGTAGGCCTCCGGCACTTTCCGGTTCGATGCGGTACGGGGTTTCTGTCCAAGGAAGGCTGCCACCGATGCGATGATGCCCATGTCACAAAACTCCCGGTTGGAACGTCATGAAACGAGTATGCCAATTGCCAGCCGGTTACGATAGGTGCAACAGGCGACCAAGCAGGAGAGCGCGGCATGGATATTTATCACGTCTGGTTTGACCTGAAGCCCGGAACGGACGAGCGTGCCTTCGCCAAGGCGCTACCGGCGTTTCTGGATCATATGAAGTCAGACGGCCGGATCGAATCCTGGCGCATGATGCGCTGCAAGCTGGGCCTGCGGCCGGACGATGTGCGCGAGTTCCACATCATGATCGAGACGCGCGACCTCGCCCAGCTCGACACCGCTTTTCGCGCCGCCGCCGCGCGGTCCGGTGAAACCGATACGCTGCACTTCAGCGCGAATGCCATGGTGACCAACATCAAGTTCGGCCTGTTCCGCGACTGGCCGGATTGGGATGGGGCCGCCTAGGGCGCTTCCATCTTGTCGAGCCACCATTGATTGTACTGCCAGATGGCCTTCTCAAGTGGAGAGAGGCGGCCTTGCCGTGTCATCGGCGCGTTGAGGCCCTGCCAGACAAGATCATTCGCGCCGATATCCTCGTGATGGATCGCCGAGACCATCAGGGCCATGCCTTCCGCAATCTCGTCAAAGCCTTCCATCTCGCTGTAAGCGGCTGGAACGCAAATATGGATCTTCAGGTGCAACTTGCCGGCGCCTTGCGGAAAGACCTGGTACCAGGTGACGACACTGCCCTGAATGCCCAGCAGGAAGTGCGGAAAGATGGCGGTCGCGAACAGGTCGCGCGCCTGCCAGTCTTCAAGACCTTCAAGCGGGGGCAGGCCAGGCGGCAGTTCCTCATGGGCCGCTGGCATGTGCAGGATGGACCACGGGCCGTCATTGTCCGGCGCGCGGGAGTCGCGGGCATGATAGGCGGGCTCGAACGTCTCGGAATGCGTGGCGATGTGATGGTAAGCTTCCATGAAATTCTCCACAAGCACTTTCCAGTTCCACTCGCTGTCGAATTCGAGCGTGTGAACGACCTTCATGTCGGCGAGGCGGAAGTTCTCGAAATACTTGCGAAACGTCTCGACCGGCGGGGTGAAGGGCGCTGCGTCGGGGTCGAAATTGGCGAGGACAAAGCCCTCCCAGATTTCCGTGCGGAGCTGGGGCAGCCGGCAATTGGATTCAGCAAACTCCTCTGCGCCATTCATCAGGGGCGCCCGGACAAGCTGGCCCGACGTGTCATAGCTCCAAGCGTGGTAGGGGCATGTGAATAGCTTGCGATTGCCGTTTCCGTCTGCCAGCAGGGCGGCGCGGTGCAGGCATGTGCGCGACATGACACGGACTTCGCCATCATGTCCGTGAACCACCATGACCGGTTGGCCGAACAGGTCGAGCGAAACGAAATCGCCCGGCGTGGCTATCTGGTCGATGCGTGCCAGCGGAAGCCAGCTCTTGCGCAGGATCTGGTCGGTTTCGCGCGCGTACACATCCTCGTCGAGATAGGCGGCTGGGGGCAGGGTATAGGCTTGTTCCAGAGGCTTGCGGACACGGCCAATTTCTTCGGGTGTGAGACCCGCCAATGTTTTTGTCATTTTATTCCTCCCAGAAAAAAATGACACACGCGTCAACTTTTGTCGACCGCTGTCGTTTGGCGTTCTTCTCTTGGGGGGGGGCAGGAAGACGGCTAGCCATTTGGGTAACGGCCTGGCGAGACGTGACGGAGCGCACGCGGTAGGCTAAAGGCTCGGCGCATGTTCAAGGCAAGTTTCATCACCCTATTTCCCGAAGCGTTTCCCGGCCCGCTCGGCGTCTCCATCCTGGAGCGCGCGCGTCGCGAAGGCATCTGGGACTATGAAACCGTCCAGCTGCGCGATTTCGGCCTCGGAAAGCATCAGAATGTCGACGCCCCGCCGGCGGGGGGCGGCGCAGGTATGGTGTTGCGACCGGATGTGACGGCTGCGGCGCTGGACAGTATCGACACAGACGGCAAGCCGCTGATCTATCTGTCGCCGCGCGGAGAGCCGTTTTCACAGAAACTGGCGCGGGACCTGGCAGGCGGCCCGGGCATGGTGATGATGTGTGGCCGGTTCGAGGGACTGGACGAGCGAGTGATCCGCGCGCGCGGCCTGCGCGAGGTTTCCATCGGGGATTTTGTGCTGGCAGGAGGCGAGGTCGCAGCCATGGCGATGACCGAGGCGGTTGTGCGTTTGTTGCCCGGAGTTGCGGGGAACCAGGCCTCCCTTGAAGAGGAATCTTTCGAGACCGGATTGCTGGAACACGACCAGTATACGCTGCCCCGGGAGTGGGAAGGCCGCCCGACTCCGGAGGTTCTGCTGTCGGGGGATCATAAACGCATACAAGAATGGCGGTTTAACAGCGCAAAGTCGTTGACAATTGACCGCCGCCCCGATTTATACGCCGCTTACTCAGATACCAACGAATTACAACCGCCGGAGACAGGCGATGAACATGATTGAACAGCTCGAAGCGGAAGAGTTTTCCCGCGTTGTCGGCGACAAGAACATCCCGGATTTTTCACCGGGTGACACGCTAGCCGTGAACGTCCGCATCACGGAAGGCGACCGTGAGCGCGTCCAGCGCTTTGAAGGCGTCTGTATTGCCCGCGCAGGCGGTGGCATCAATGAGAGCTTCACGGTTCGCAAGATTTCCTTTGGTGAAGGCGTCGAGCGCGTTTTCCCGCTGGCTTCCCCGATGATCGAGAGCATCGAAGTGAAGCGCAAGGGCCGCGTGCGCCGTGCGAAACTCTACTA
>NZ_DEXB01000001.1:0-81139 GCF_002366485.1 Hyphomonas sp. UBA3195 | reverse complement strand
GTTCTTGTCGCCATTTCGAAATACTACAAGCACATCTCCGATGAGCTGGAAGCTGGCGCGCTGGAAGCTCTTGAAGCTGCTGGCGCGACTGTGACGGTCATGGAAGTGCCGGGCGCGTTCGAGCTGCCGGGCCTGATTGCCATGGCGGCCGACAGTGGCCGGTTTGACGGCGCTGTGGCACTGGGCTGCGTGATCCGGGGCGAAACCAGCCATTACGACTATGTCTGTGGTGAAAGCGCCCGCGGTCTGATGGATCTGATCGTGCAGCGTCGTCAGGCGATTGGCTACGGCATCCTGACTGTCGAGAATGAAGAGCAGGCGCTCGCCCGCGCTGACCGAAAGCGCGGCAATAAGGGCAAGGATGCCGCAGACGCCTGTTTGGCCATGATCAAATTCCGCAAGGAACTCATTCGGTGAACGACCAGAATATACCCTTCGAGGTTACACGGGCGAGGCGGGCGGGAGCGCGCCTCGCAGCCGTTCAGGCGCTTTATGAAATGGAGCAGACCGGCAAGTCGGCCCGCGCGACCATTCGCGCCTTCATGGAAGACCGGCTCGGCATTGGTCCGAATGAAGAACCGATCGAGGAAGCCGATCCCGATATTTTCAAATCTATCGTGAACGCGGTCGTTGATCATCAGGCAGCCATCGACAAGGCGATCCTTGGGAGGCTGGCAAACGGATGGAAGCTGACCCGGCTCGATGCAACCATGCGCGCGCTTTTGCGCGCGGGGTCCGCTGAATTCATCGCGCACCAACATTTGTCGAACGCCATCATCCTGGATGAGTACGTGTCTCTGGCGCATGATTTCTTCGACGAGCAGGAAGCGAAATTTGCCAATGCCGTGCTGGACAATCTGGCCAAGGACCTGCGCAAATAGCCGGACTGGCGGATGCCATCCGGTTTGTGCAGGGATCGGTCCTTGCGGATGGGAGCAGGGCTCCGCTGTCACGAGGACGATTAGTCAAATTACTGGATAGTAGGTGCCCCCATGCATTGGGGCCCGTCCCATCCGCGCAGTGAAATTCAACTGGTTGCCAGACCAGACTGCTGGATTTCACCAGACCTAGCTGCGGAAGAAGACGAAAACCCCGCAGCCCGGCCAAGATAAACGGCTCACCCGGCGGTCGGATTGGTGACGCGTCATCGCCCGGCTCGGTTGGGATCACCCTGCGGACAGGCAGCCATCAGCCCTCAGGCTCAGTTACGCTGTTACCCCAGGCGCGGATCTCTTCGACATATAGTTCGGGCTCTTCCATCGCTGCGAAATGACCGCCGCGCGGCAAATCCGTCCAACGGGTGAGGTTGTAGGCTCTCTCGAACCAGCTCCGCGGCGCGGGTTTGTAGACGGGCTCGCCGGGGAAGTTCGCGAACGCCGTCGGCGTTTCACACCGGACGCCTTCTGGCAGGGCATTGCCACCTTCCTGCGCAAAGCCATTGTAGAACCAGACGCTGGTGGCCATGGCATCATTGACCAGATAGATCATCACATTGGTGAGCAGCTGGTCTTTTGAGTAGGTATCCAAAAGTCCGCCGTCGGACAGGTCTGACCAGCCATTGAATTTCTCGATGATCCACGCTGCAGTGCCGACCGGGGAATCCATTAGCGCCATCGCCAGCGTCTGGGGCTTGGTCATCTGCTGCATCAGATAGGCGCCTTCGCGCTGCATGGCGCCCTGCGACGCGGCCAGCCATTCGCCTTCGGCCTCGGTCTGCGGCGTGGCGGGTGTCGGGCGGAAGCCGACCATGTTCAGATGGATCGCGCGGCAACCGCCCTTGCCATCGACTGTGCCATGATTGAAGCCGAGCCAGGAGGTCACCATACTGCCCCAGTCGCCGCCCTGAGCGAGATAGGTGTCATATTTCAGTATGTCGCGCATCAGAGTGTCCCAAAGCGCGGCCGTGCCTCGGGGTCCGATCGGGGATTTTGGCCGCCCTGAAAATCCGTAACCGGGCAGGGAAGGGATGATCAGGTCAAAAGCATCTTCGGCCTTGCCGCCATAGCGGGATGGAAAGGCCAGGGGCGCGATCGCTTCCCAAAATTCAAAAACTGAACCCGGCCACCCATGTGTGATGAGCAGGGGGCGCCGCCCGCCAGCTTCGCCCACGACATGGACAAAGTGAATCATCTGACCATCAATCTCGACTTTGTAGCTGGGATACTTGTTCAGGATCTCTTCTGATTTGCGCCAATCATAGCCTGCAATCCAATAGCGCTGGATGTCTTTCATCACCGGTGTGGACATGCCGTAGGCAAAGCCTTCTTCATTGGCCGGGGCTGGAAACCAGTCATAGGCTTTCACCCGCGCCATGATGGCGTCGAGCTTTTCCTGGGGAATGTCGATGCGGTAGGGCTGAGCGGTCGGCATGTTTGTCTCCTCGCTAGGGTGTCATCCAGCTAGCGGACATGCCGTGGGGCGAAGCAAGTTAAATCGAGAAACTGGTTCCGCAGCCGCAAGCCGCCGTAGCATTCGGGTTGCTGATCTTGAAGGCAGCACCAATCAGTTCGGTCGTGAAATCGATCTGTGAGCCCTTCAGGAATTCGAGGCTCATTTCGTCGATCAACACTTTTGCGCCATCGCGTTCCAGGACGATATCGTCTTCCTTGACCGCTTGGTCGAAGTCGAACTTATAGGAAAAGCCTGAACATCCGCCGCCTTCGACGGAGACGCGCAGAAAATCAACGCCGTCCTGTTTGGCCAGAATCGCATTAATCCGCTTGGCAGCCGAGGCTGTAAGGGTCACATCGGGGGCAGTTGTCGTGCTCATGACCTCAACATAGGGATTCCCGAGCCAATGGAAAAGAGATCAGTGTATGCCACCCGGCACGAAGATAGCCGCGGCCGGTATTTCCCGGAGGCGCCATCGGCGACTCGAACGCCTTTCCAGCGTGATCGAGACCGGATTATCCACTCGACCGCCTTCCGGCGATTGAAGCAGAAGACACAGGTGTTTGTCGCACATGAGGGCGATCATTTCCGCACCCGCCTGACGCATTCACTCGAAGTGGCCCAGATTGCCCGCAGTATTGCCCGTACGCTCGGTCTGGACGAAGACCTCGCCGAAGCGTTGGCGCTCGCCCACGATATGGGCCACCCGCCCTTCGGACATGCGGGTGAGGACCAGTTGGACGCGTGCATGGCGGACTATGAGGGGTTTGATCATAACGCCCAGACGCTGCGCATCGTTACCAAGCTGGAGGTCCGATACCCCAATTTTGAGGGCCTGAACCTGACCTGGGAGCTGCTAGAGGGCCTCGTAAAGCACAATGGCCCGATGGTGACGCGCGATACACCGGTGGAATCGCTACCGGCCGCTTTTCGGGAATATGCGAACTTCATGGACTTGGAGCCGCACCAGTTTGCAGGTCCGGAAGCGCAGGTGGCGGCGCTGTCAGACGACATCGCCTATAATAATCATGATATTGACGATGGTATCGCCGCTGGCCTGTTCACGATTGACGATCTGATGGATTTGCCGATTGTCGGAGACGAGTTCCGCGCGGTGAAATTGGAATATGCGCATTTAAGCGACCGGATGGTCTCCTATGAGGCGGTTCGTCGCCTGATCGGCCTGTGGGTCAACGACCTGACCGCCGAGACGGGCCGGCGCGCGAAGCAGTACGCGCCACAGAGCGCCGCGGAAGTGCGCGCCATGGATGTGCCACTCGTTGCATTTTCGGAGGAGCTGGAAAGCCGTCAGCGGGCGCTGCGCGCCTTTCTGTATGAGCGGATGTACAAACACTACACAGTCAACCGCATGCGCAGCAAAGCCAAACGCATGCTCGCCGAGCTGTTTCAGATTTTCCTGAGTGAGCCTGACACGCTGCCGAGCCCGTGGCGGCAAGATGCGTCACAGGCCAACGAAGCGCGCCGAGCGCGCATTGTTTGTGACTATATCGCCGGGATGACAGATTCCTACGCAATCGAGGAACACCGGCGGCTTTATCATCCGGATGTACTGCGCTAGCCGCACTGTCATCACATTTACCGGTTTTAAAGCGTTGCAGGCGCCGAGACCTGTGAAAGCTCTTGAATATTCAAGTGTCGTTAACGAAACACGCCGTAATCTTAACTCTGTGAACCTAATCTGAGGATGATTCCATGGGGCGATATCGGGACGACGAGCGGGATTATGCCCCGTTCGAAGACGATTACCGCGGATTTGATGTTCGCGAGGACGATTCCACGCGCGGACCGCTCATCCTGGCGCTTGCCGTGGGGGTCTTGCTCGTCTTCGGCGCAGTTGTTTGGAACACATATCGTCAGGGAGTTCGGGACAACGGTGCCGGTATCCCCAGCGTAATCGCCGATAAAGAGCCCTACAAGCGTGCGCCTGAAGATCGTGAAGGTGTTGCAGTCCCAGACACTGACAAGCGCTTCTACGATCAGATGGATGACTCCGAGCGTACAGTGGAGCCGGGCACCGACTTCGCTGCAAATGACACTGAAGGTGGTGATGCGCTGCAAGGCGGCCCCCCAATTGAGCTCAGGCCAGGCCGGGAAGGCATCGAGCCTGATGATGCGCAAGTACGCGCACTGGCTGACCTGGAGGCGATGCCAGAGGATGAGGAAGAGACCCTGCGTGTCGTGCCAACGAATCCGGTGGTGCAGGCGCCTGCTCCCGCGCCGCGGAAGGCGCCGGCCGCCAGCGAAGCGTCCTCACAGTTTGCCTTTACCGATGATGGTATTTACCTCGTCCAGTTGGCAGCTTTCCGCTCACAAGACGCCGCTGAAACCGCCTGGGCGAAAATGAACAGTACAAAGCCCGGCCTCTACCGGAGTGCACAGAAGCGTATCCAACGAGCCGATCTTGGAGCCAAGGGTGTCTTCTATCGGTTGCGCGTCGGCAGCTTTGCGGAACGGTCTGAAGCATCGAAATTCTGTGATGCGGTGAAGGCCGGCGGTGACAATTGCATTGTGGTGACAGGATAGTGATCAAGGCTTGCATCCTCAGCGTTTCGGGGCCTGTGCTCACGAAGGAGGAAGCGGCACTGTTCGCCGCCGAGCAGCCCTGGGGGGTCATCCTGATGGGCCGCTCTTGCGTATCGCGGACCCAAGTCCGAAGCCTCGTCGATGACATCTGGAACGCGATGAATCGGCCGTGCCTGATCTTTATCGATCAGGAGGGTGGACGTGTGGCAAGGTTGAAGGCGCCTGAATGGCCTCTTTTTCCGCGTGGTCAGGACTATGCCGATATTTTTGCCAATGATCGTGAGCGGGGACTTTCCGCTGCCTGGCTCGGCCACAGGCTCATCGCCGCAGAACTCGCTGCCCTGTCGATTCATGCAGATTGTGCGCCTGTCGTCGATCTGCCGGTTCCGGGCGCACATGACGTAATTGGCGACAGGGCTTTCGGCACTGATCCCGAAACGATCGCAAGTCTCGCGGGCGCGGCTCTGAAAGGGCTCGCATCCGGCGGTGTTGCCGGCGTGATCAAACATATTCCGGGTCATGGGCGCTCCATGTGCGATAGCCATCTGGAGCTGCCTCGCGTAGCGGCGAGCGAAGCGGAACTGGCGAGAGATTTTGATGCCTTTGCCCGTCTCGCCGATGCGCCAATGGCGATGACAGCGCACATTTCCTATGATGCATTTGACGCCAATGTCCCCGCCACTCTGTCAAAAATCATGATTCAAGACGTGATCCGCGCGCGAATCGGGTTTGATGGCTTGCTGATGACGGATGATCTCGGGATGCAGGCGCTGGGCGGTAGCCTGGGCGAGCGGGGCGAAGCGGCGATTGCTGCGGGCTGTGACGTGCTATTGCACTGTTCCGGCTTTCTTTCTGATCCACTTGCGATCCATTCAGAAATGGCTGAAGTCGCAGCTGTTTCGCCAGAGCTGACGGGACGGCCACTGGAGCGGGCACTGCGTGCTGAAGCACTCTCGACCCATCAGGAGGAGTTTGACCTCGTTGAGGGTTGGCAGACATTCCAGTCATATTTTCCTCATTTGGCGGGGGCGGCATGAACTCCGAAATGATCTCGATTGATGCGCTGTCCGCAGACGCGCAGGAGGCCGAAGCCGGCGATCTCTTTACGGTCGATGTTGGCGGTTATGAAGGCCCGCTTCATCTGTTGCTGGAGCTTGCCCGCCGGCAGAAGGTCGACCTGCTGCATCTGTCGATCCTGTCGCTGGCAGAGCAATACCTCGACTTCATCGAAGAGGCGAAGTCTCAGCGCATCGATTTGGCGGCCGACTATCTTCTGATGGCGTCTTGGCTCGCCTTCATGAAATCGCGCCTTTTGTTGCCGAAGCCGGAAAAGGCCGCGGAAGACGAACCAACTGGCGAAGAAATGGCAGCGCGGCTGGCCTTTCGCCTGAAGCGGCTTGATGCCATGCGCGGGGCCGTCGAAGAACTCGAAGCGGGGCCTATCCTCGACAATGTGGTCTTCCTGCGCGGTGCGCCGGTACAGCCCAAAGTCGTCAAGCACACTGAATACAAAGCGTCGCTGTACGAGCTGACACAAGCCTTCGGGACGATTCGCGATCGCCGCGAAAAGGAACGCCCGCACACGATTGAGCAACAGCTTGTTTTGCCGCTGGAACTGGCGCGAACAACACTGCGCGCACTCAGGCAACAGTTGGAGCAGTGGTCTTCGCTGGACGAGATCCGCTCAACCATGACAGACGTGGACCCGGAATTGCCGCCTCGGTCTGTCACCGCAAGTGTCTTCTCGGCTGCATTGGAACTCGCCCGCGATGGCGAAGTCGATGTGCGCCAGGACGAGCACTTTGCGCCACTTTACCTGCGCAATGCGGGTATCAGACCGGAAGGGGGCAGAGATGCAACCGCTTGAGAAGTACTTGATGACTGACGACACTCCTGAAACAGAACGCGACGCGGTTGCGCAGTTGGCGTTTGCCTATCGTCGTTCCGAAGAGGCCCTGACCGAAGGCGCCAGCGAAGCGCTGGTCGAGGGTATCCGCCGTGCTGAAGCCATCCTGTTTGCCGCTGGCGAGCCGCTGAGCGCCGAGCAGATTGCCGAGACTTTGCCGCATGGTGTCGAAGCGGCCGAAGTGTTGATGGCGCTCCGGGCACAATATGTGAACCGTGGGGTCAATCTGGTCGAAGTCGCGGGCAAATGGCGCTTCCAGACGGCTTCCGATCTTTCCTATTTGTTTGTGGAGGAGCGTCAGGTTCAGAAAAAACTGGGCCAGGCGACGCTCGAGACGCTGGCGATTATTGCCTATGGCCAGCCGGTCACGCGAGCTGAAGTTGAGGCAGTGCGCGGCGTTGCGGTGTCAAAGACAACAATCGATACATTGCTGGAAACCGGCTGGGTGAAGATCAAGGGCCGCCGCAAAACCCCGGGTCAACCAATCACCTATGGCACGACCGATGCCTTCATGGAGCATTTCGGGCTGGAAAGCCTCGACACATTGCCGGGCAAAGCCGATCTCGAAGCCGAGGGGCTATTGTCGGATGTTATTCCGGACGGTTTCCAGATGCCGGACGAGGAAGCCCTGAACGGCGAAGAAGCGCCAGAGGTGGAGTCCCCTGAGATCGCGGAGACAGAATCTTTCGTCACAGACTTCATGGAAGAAGGCGATGACGAGGATTCAGAGACCGATGAGGGTGTCAGCCTGGAAATGGCTTCGTCAGACAATGGCATTGATGCTCAGGCCGATCTCGATGGCGAAGATGATGCTTCCGTCAGTGTGTTCTCCTATACGCGCGCACCGGAACGTGCGCAGTCTGATGTTGATGAGTTCGACAGCGGTGATGTGAAAGCGGCCGTGATCCAGCTGGCAAAGCAGCCGCGTATTCCGGAGCAGCCCATGGATGCCTGGGATGATGACGAATAGATAGTGCTTGGGTGCGGATGATGCCTGTCACTCTCCTTCAACGCTTTACGTCGAAGGAAGCGATCTGGTTTACGCTCTGTTCGCGGTACTGATCTTGCCTGCGGTGCTGAACGGATTCCCGCTGGTGATGTCTGACTCCATTGCCTATTCAGGGAAGGGGGCAAACTGGTTCAGGGGCAAGTTTCCGGCCCTGCTGCTGACGCTGCCTTACAAACTGGTTGGGTATTGGGCGATGCCAATCCTCAATAGCGCAATGGCTGCGGGCGCATGGATTCTGTTGTTCCGCGTTTATGATATTCGCCCCAGCCGCATAGTGTTGTGTATACTGATTGTGCTCAGCCTGCAGCCGATCTATACGAGCGCAGTCCTGGTCGATGCATGGTTCTTTCCAGCGATCATACTGCTCCTGTCTGCACGTAAGCTTCCAGAAGTATATGTGGGAATTTTGGCTGGCCTGCTTTTGTCAGGTCACGGATCAGGACAGATTTTTGCTCTTGTTTTCGCTGTGCTGGCGGCGGTGCTTTTCCGTTCGAGGCGGCAAGTCGTGGCTGGTATGGTTGCCGCGGTCATCGCTTTTGGCATGAACGTGCTGCTTGATGCCATGATCATGCCTGAGACGCCGCGACTTTCGAAAACGTTTCCCGCCGCCCGGGTGTTCTCGGTCCAGCCGGAATTGCTGCGGAGGGAAGCAGACCGGTCCGGAAACCTGGTTCTGTCTGAAGCCGCTGACGAAGTGGCGAGGATTAAAACCTATCCAGAGAACAAAGGTCGGCGTGATCTGTTCTGGGATGTCTGGAAGACCTCAGAGGGCGAATTCGACTTGGCCACGTTTGAGGAGCACCATGCGCTTCCCATACTCAAGGATGCATTCATGTTTGAGCCTGTACCCTTGGCCCGTACCATCTTTTTGGATTTTCTGAGCTATTATGAGCCAGCAACCCAATTCGATTTCCAACCTGTCTTGTCAGAGCCTTTTCCGGAACGCTTCTACGCCTCACATCAGGCGAAGGGATTTTTCGCCGCGGTGCCGGTGGAGTTGGGCGCGACGATCTTGAGGTATGGGTGCTATCTTGCATTTGCCGCCGCACTATTCTTCGGTTGGAGACGGACTGGTGCAGATATTCGTAGAACCATCATAGGTATTGGATTGATCGCCATCGCCAATGACGCGCTGTTTGCCCTTCTGTCGGGTCCACCCGACCGGTATCATCATCGAATACTGCCATTACTTGCGATCGGGACCGTCTTGCTGATTTCGGGCAGGGTCAAGCAGCCGGTCGAGGCGCCAGCCTGAAGCGGCGCTCATGCTGAAACTGACCGATAATGTCGTCCTCGGACGTTCCCCAACCCATATTATGAATGACCAGAGGGCGTCCCGTCCGTGTGGTCTTGTCAGAAACAATCCCGATATGAGGAAGGCTCTCCTTGTATCGCATCGTATAGAGATCGCCTGCCTTCCAGCCTGTATCGTCTGGCGGCGTTGACAGAGCGAGGCCGTGGCGTTCGATATATTTTTCCAGATTTGGTACGCGACGATGGTCGATATTGCGGTCAGGGCGGGTCAGGCCCCAGATTGTCGGATACTTGCTGAAAGCGTTGGTCATGTCTTCATGAACAAGTTGCTGTAAGTCCATTGCGAACGCATCGCGATAGGCCCTCACAATCACATCGGTGCACACGCCCCGCGATCTTTCCACATCTCCCATCGGATAGGAGAGGTGGGCATAGGCCGGGTCATACATGCGTGTGATCCCGATCTGGGATCTCGCAGCAAATGCGAGGCGAGTCTGCCACGGAAGCGTTCTCTGCCCGAGGCGGATCGGCGCAAGCGGAACACTGAAACCTCCCAAGATGGCGGCACGACGTGTGAGCATGATCTCATTGCGCCATACCGATCCGGCAGGAATAGGGCCGAAATTAGAAGCCGTGCAGTTCTGCGATCTCTTCCAATGGTGCACGCTCGGCCCGCAATGTGTTTACCGGATGGGATGGATCGGGCTTTCCGACCGCCATCGCGCACCAGACCATTTCGGTATCTGCCAGTTTGAAATGGTCTTTCAGGGCGGGGCGCAGCATGCCCCAGCATTCCTGCATGCACGTCCCCCAGCCACGCTCTTCCGCGAGCAGTGCCAGGGTTTGAAGGTACATGCCAGTGTGACCCCACTGACCATGTCCCATCCGCTCATCGATGACGATGAATGTCGCCACGGGGGCGTCAAAGAAACGGAAATTGTTGGCGAACCAGGCGATGCGCGCTGCGCGATCCTCTCGCGGAATGCCAAGCGTTTCGTACATCATCTCGCCCACTTTGCGGCGGCGCGCTTCGTGGGGCTCCCAGAGGTCTTTCGGGTAAATGGGGCGATCTGTTGGCTGACCCTTTGGATTTGCAGCCAGTACAGGCGCGGCCATGCGAATGACGGCATCCTTGGCGTCGCCAGTGACGACAATGGTTCGCCAAGGCTGTGTGTTGCCGCCGGAGGGCGCCCGCTGGGCCTGATTCAGCCACTCGCGGATATCGGCTTCAGAAAGTGCATCGGGCTTGAAGGCCCGTGTGGAGATACGTTGCGCGACTGCCTGTGATACGTCCATGAAAAAACCTCCCATCTGGTCTGATGGGAGGTTTATCGTCTTGGCGTGGCGTCAGCCAAAACTTATTTGCCGTGCAGGACCACTGGCATCCATGTGTACCCCTTCACGAAGCCGCCCGCAGAAAAGGATGGTTCGTCGAGCACTTCGATATGGCTGAAGCGTTCCATCAATTCTTGCCAGAGGATTTGCAGCTGTAGTTCTGCGAGACGGTTGCCGACGCAGCGATGGATACCGAAGCCGAACGAGATATGCCGACGGGCATCGGGACGGTCGATGATATAGTCATTCGGACGGTCCCAGAAGCGTTCGTCCCGGTTGCCTGAGACATACCACATGGCAACCTGGTCGCCCTTCTTGATGGTCTGGCCGTGCATCTCGACGTCTTCGAGCGCCGTGCGGCGCATGTGAGCCAGCGGCGTCTGCCAGCGGATCGTTTCGGAGACCATGTTCGGGATCAGCGACAGGTCTGCTTTCAGCTTGTCATATTCTGCTGGGAACTTGTTCAGCGCGTAGACCGAAGCGGTCATCGAGTTTCGGGTCGTGTCATTGCCGCCCACGATGAGCAGAATGACGTTCCCGAGCAGTTCCATTGGCGTCATGTTGCGGGTCTTCTCACCATGCGCGAGCAGGCTGATCAGATCGTTCTTCTGCGGCTGCGCGCCACGCTCCTGGAAGATCTGCATGAAAGTGGCGAGACATTCCATCATCTCGCGCTTCCATTGTTCTTCCCCGCCGGGGCAGATGTCCGGATTGTTCATGCCGGTCGCCATGTCGGACCAATGGGTCAGGTCGCGACGTTTTTCGAATGGATAGTCGAACAGCGTGGCCAGCATCATCGTGGTCAGCTCGATGGAGACGGTGTCGACCCAGTCGAACGGCTCACCAACCGGAAGGGAGTCGAGTAGACCCTGGGTGCGCGAGCGGATCAGTGGCTCGAATTCCTTGAGCATGTTTGGGGCAACGGCTGGCTGGACCGTCTTGCGCTGTTCAGAGTGGCGCGGTTCATCCATTGCGATGAACATCGGCAGCTCAAAATCTTCCGGTGGGCTGCCCAGCGTGATGCCGCCATGTTCCCAGCTGGAAGAGAAGCGTTTGTGGTCGGTATCGACCGCCATGATGTCTTCATAGCGGGTGATCGACCAGAACGGGCCGACAAAGGAGTCAGCTGTATAATGCACGGGGGCTTCATTGCGCAGTCGCTCGAAACGATCCCACATCGCCTGTTGCCGCCAGAGTTCCGGATCCTCGGGGTGCAGCTCCGCAAGAGGCAGCGAACTGGCAGGCGGTGCCTTTTCGCCAATTTCGAGATAGCCTTCGAAGAGCGGATCACGGTGAGTGATCTTCGGGCGCTCCAGGGCAGGGTGATCAAGCAGGTGAACCGTATCAGCAGCCATCAATTTTCCTCCGACAGTAAGCCTTTGTCTCAGGCTCGATTTATGACGTCGGCGTCACCTTAACACGGCTATTCTGAAAAAACTATGACGCAGGCGTCATTTTTTTGCGATATGCCGTTCGCGTTTTGCATTCTGTAGTGCTGCGCGTGTCGCGCGGGCCAGTGACTTTCGTTCTGGCAAGGTCAGGAAACGCCCAATGACATAGGCGGTCTGGCCGTATTCAACCCGCAACCAGCTATTCGCGTTCAGCGGCTCATCGAGTTCGATTCTCGCGAAGGCGGACGGCACAGTCGCTGACTTCTCGCTGCCATTGGCGCCTTTGTGAGTTAACCGCAGTTCTTTTCCTGTCACGACGATTCGGGTTTCTTCCCGCTGTTGTCGGAAGGACATGCGAAATGCAAAGTAGAAGGCGAGGGCATCCAGACCAAAGAAGCCGATCACGGGGATGGCCCCCATCGAGATGAAGGCGATACCCGTCAGGAAGCTGACGCCGCCGACAATTGCCATGACGATGGCGAAGCCGCGCTGGCTGAGCGACTGATTGGGCCGAAGAACGGCGTCCATATAGATGATTTCGTTCGGCGCGCTCATATGTCTAAAATAGCATGGCCTTGTGCGAAGGCGAGGGGGCATTAGACAGGCGGAATGACACAGCTCAAATCCACCCCGAAAACCAAGAAGAAGCGCGCTCCGCGCGTTTTTGGACCCGAGAAGGCGACCGCGCTCTTTTCGGCACTTGCCGCAGATCGCCCGGATCCTCGCACAGAACTTGATTTCGTGAATCCGTACACGCTGGTCGTGGCTGTGGCCTTGTCGGCACAGGCCACCGATGTCGGGGTGAACAAAGCCACTGCGAAATTGTTCGCGCTTGCGGATACGCCGGAAAAGATGCTGGCGCTGGGGGAGGCCGGCGTCGCGGAGCACATCAAGACGATTGGCTTGTGGCGCAATAAGGCCAAGAACGTCATCGCGCTGAGCCAGATGTTGCTGGATGAATTCGGCGGCGACGTGCCGCAAACGCGGGAAGAACTTGTGCGCTTGCCCGGTGTCGGCCGAAAGACCGCCAATGTGGTTTTGAACGAAGCCTTTGGGCACCACACAATTGCGGTCGACACGCACATTTTCCGCGTCTCGAATCGGACAGGGCTAGCCCCCGGCAAGACGCCGGACGAGGTCGAAGCCGGGCTGGAACGTGCGACGCCCGCCGACTTCAAGAAGGGCGCGCACCACTGGCTGATCCTGCACGGGCGGTATGTCTGCAAGGCGCGCAAACCCGAATGCTGGCATTGCGCCATATCCGATTTGTGCCGGTTCAAACCCAAGACACCTGACCCGTCCGCTGTATCGTCTCTTGGTCCCAAAGCCTGACGGGTGGGGTGTGTCGCGACTGCACTACACGCGGCTTGCCTCCAGTTCGCCCAAATTTAACCAAATCACGGCCACCTCCAACCGACACCGCATCGCACAGGTAAAAATGGAGCGTACCGCATGAACCGCATAGGAAAATTCGTCCTTGGCGCAGCCTCCTTCTGTCTTCTGTCCGGCCTGCCAGCTGTGGCTGAGGATGGCTGGTCGGGGGAGTCTTCCCTCAGCGCAGGACTGACAACCGGGAACACGGAAACGTCTGAAGCCGGTCTCGGCATCGACCTTGATCGCGGTGCCGGCGATTGGAATTTCGGGATTCAGCTCTCCGGGGACTACGGCAAGGAAGATGGCGTTGAGAGCCGTAACCGCTACTTCGGCGCGGTGGACCTGGAGCATGACTTCAACGACACGATGTTCACTTTCGGACGGGCCTCCTATGAGGTCGACCAGTTTACCGGCTTCGACAGCCGTACTTTTGTTGGTGGGGGTGTCGGTTGGCATGTCCTGGAT
This sequence comes from Hyphomonas sp. UBA3195, assembly GCF_002366485.1. Taxonomy (NCBI): domain Bacteria; kingdom Pseudomonadati; phylum Pseudomonadota; class Alphaproteobacteria; order Hyphomonadales; family Hyphomonadaceae; genus Hyphomonas; species Hyphomonas sp. UBA3195. The sequence goes on along the minus strand of NZ_DEXB01000001.1, from coordinate 67,470 downwards.
GATGAAGACCATCATTGGACGGTGCGCGGCGGCCCTGGTTTCAAGATTGATGAAGTCAAACGTCAGATCACGACGGATAGCACCGGAACTGTAACGATCACGCCGGCGAGTACTGAAGAGTCACTGGGTGCGGTAGCGCAGTCTGAGTATTTCTATGCCTTCAATGAGGCTGTGTCTCTGAGCAACAAGACCAATGTGGTCTATGGTCAGGAATCCACTCAGATCAATAACAGTATCGGGCTGACCGCCGCGCTGAATGGCCACCTCGCGGCTCGCGTGTCCTTCGATGTGCGCCACGACACTGCGCCTCAGCCAACCTATGAGGCAACCGATACCGCCACGAAATTCTCACTCGTCTACACGCTCGGCGATTAAGGTCGCCTAACCGGCTTTTAGACGGGTCTCCACGGCCTTGGCGATAAGTCCTCCAAGACGTGCGCCCTGTTCCGGATAAAGATATGGCTCGATCAATTCGAGTTCCATCAGGAGCAGGGAGCCGTCAGGATGGCGCAGCATGTCGACCCGGGCGTATAGCGGGATGTCGTCGAGTAGACCGAGTATCGCCCGCGCTACGTCCAGATCCGCCCGGCTCGGCTCGATCGTTTCTTCCTGGCCGCCATAAGTCGACTGAATGCGATAGTCGCCGGGCTTGGCGCGCTTGATCAGCGCGTGCGACAGCTCACCATCAATGAAGATGAAGCTCAGTTCGCCTTCGGTCTGGATCGTCGACAGGAAGGGCTGCACCATCATTGGGTGTGGCATCCTGGGGGCTGGGTCATCTGAGTTCAGCAAGTGCTGACCGCTCGCCCCTGCGCCGACCTGACGCTTGAACACCAGTTTTGTTTCGCCGAGCGCGTCAAAGGCGCTTCGGTACTGATCGTCGGTCATCTCATCAATCCAGAGAGTCGGGATCAGATCTGCGCCGCGAGCTGCGAGATCCTTGAGATAGACCTTGTCGCTGTTCCAGCGGACCAGCGCGGCAGGATTGAACAAGCGTGTCTGAGCCTCAATGGTCTCAAGCGTGGTCAGGAATTCGTCCTGTCGGTCCCAATAATCCCACGTCGTGCCAATCAGCGCGGCGTCATGGTTTGACCAATCAACAGAACTATCGTCCCAACAGATATCCACAATGTCTATGCCACGCTCTGAGAATTCGGGTCTCAATGCGCGCATCATGTAATCGTGCTCGAACGCATCGGACCGCCGGATGGGAGAGCCGGGCTGGGTAACTTGGGAGGACAAATATGCAATTTTCATCCGCAGGCGTTTATCATGCGCAGCTGTTGCGTCCAGCAGGCAGCTCTGGCAATTGGCGCCGAGCAATCAGGGAATCTGTGAAATGAGTGAAATCCGCTTCGATGTCGTCGGCTTGGGAAATGCCATTGTGGATGTGATGTCGAAAACGGACGATGCGTTCCTCGAAAAATGGGGCATTCACAAGAATGCGATGAATTTGATCGAGGAAGATCGTGCAGAAGCCCTGACCAAGGCCGCGGTGGACCCATTCTATACATCTGGCGGCAGTGGCGCCAACACGATCGCCGGTCTTGCGAGCTTCGGCGCACGTGCCGCCTATATTGGCAAAGTCTCCAAGGATGAACTCGGCAGCCAGTTTACACGCGAGATGACCGCGTCGGGTGTGCCCTTCGCGACGAAACCTCTTGAGAGCGGACCCGCCACGGCACGCAGCATCATCTTCGTGACGGAAGACGGTGCGCGGAGCATGAACACATTCCTCGGCGCGTCGGTCCTGTTCTCCAAGGATGACGTGGACGAAAACACCGTGCGGGCAGGGGGCATTCTTTATCTGGAAGGATATCTGTTTGACCGCGAAGATGCCAAGGAAGCGTTTGTCTTTGCCTCAGAAATAGCCAAGGCCGCTGGCCGCAAAGTGGCGCTCACCTTGTCGGATAAATTCTGTGTAGACCGGCATCGTGCGAGCTTTCTTCAATTGGTTCGCAACAATGTCGACATTCTGTTTGCGAATGAGGAAGAGCTGCTCTCCCTGTACGAAACGGAAGATTTCGACGCGGCTTTGGCTGCGCTTCAACAGGACACCGCCGTCGCGGCGGTTACGCGCAGCGAGAAGGGATCGGTCGTGATCGGCGCCGGTGACCCCATCAGCGTCAAGGCAGAGCCGGTCGATCAGGTTCTCGATACAACCGGTGCCGGCGACCAATATGCGGCGGGATTTCTGTTCGGAATATCTCGTGGACTGCCGCTGGAGACATGCGCGCACCTTGGTCACATCGCTGCGGCCGAGGTCATCGCGCATTTCGGACCACGCCCGGAACAGTCCTACAAGACACTCGCCGAGCAGGCCGGCATTTACGCCTGAGCCTTCAGAGCCTCTTCGACATAGTCGAGCCGGTCATGCCCAAAGAACATGTCGTCACCGACAAAGAATGTCGGCGCGCCGAATGCTCCTTGGGCAATGGCTGAATCGGTGTTGGCTTTCATGGCGTCCTTGCTGGCGCTTGCCTGAGCGAGTTCCTGAATCTGTCGGAAGTCGAACCCTTCCTGTTCGCACATTGCCCGAACCGAATCGTCATCATCGGGTTTGAGTGGGGTTGGGGACGCCCACATATGTTGGAAGCAGGCATCCATGAATCGCTTCTGCTCAGTGGGGTCATTGTCCAGTCCGCAGGTTGCGCGCAACAGATTGCGGGTACTGACCATCGGGAAATAGGGGTTCATCCGAAAGTCCAAGCCATAGCGGGTTGTGCAGCGTTGGAGATCTTTCATCATGTATGCACCCTTCGCCGGCACCATGCCAGGCGGCCTGTTGTCTGTAGCCTGCATTACAGCGCCCAGAAACATTGGCTTGATCACGATATCTGCCCCGGTACGGGCGGATATTTGTTGCACTGCGGCATTGGCCACGTAAGAAAATGGACTGATATAGTCGAAATAGAATTCGAATTTGCCTGCCATGGGACCCTCTCAAATGAGTTTCATTTTGGAACTATGGCAAATCAGTATAGGTGTGTCAGCATGAAATGGTCTGATTTATCCGATAATTGGTGCCCGGTTGCGCGAACGCTTTCACTGGTTGGGGATCGTTGGACGATGCTGATTCTTCGAGACTGCTTCCTGGGCCTGTCCCGTTTCGAACAGTTTATTGCCTCAAGCGGTATGACACGACACATCCTGGCCGACCGCTTGAAACGGCTTGTCGAAGCAGGCGTGCTGGAACGCAAAGCCTATACAACGACGCCAAAACGGTTTGACTATGTGCTGACCGAGAAGGGTCAGGAATTGGCTCCAGCCCTGTTGACCCTGAAGGATTGGGGTAAAAAACACATGCCCGTGCGACGCACGACGTCGGCTTAGTCGTTCAGCAGAGCTTCTACTTTTTTCTGCACAGCACCATAGTCGATCTTGCCGGTTCCGAGGACCGGGATTTCATCAACATGATAGACGCGTTTCGGAACAGACAATTCCGGCACGCCGTGATTCTTGGCCCAAGCGAGAATGTCTTCGCGATTGCTTGCCTTGGTATCGCTGAGCAGAATGACCTGCTCACCCTTGAGGGGATCCGGAAGCGTAACGGCTGCGTGCAGATTGTCGGGCCAGATCGCGCTCGCGCAGTTTTCAACCACCGCCAGAGAGACCATTTCACCGCCAATCTTCGCGAAGCGTTTGACGCGGCCCATGATACGAATGATCCCACTTTCATCGATCGCAACGATGTCGCCGGTGTCGTGCCAGCCGCCTTCGGGGCGTTCAAGCATGCCGGGGTTTGACGGTCGTAGATAGCCCATCATGATGTTCGGCCCGCGAACATGTAGCCGACCGCCATCTTCGATGCCTTCGACCGGCAGCAGCTTGGACTCCATGCCTGACATCAGACGCCCGACAGTTCCCGGCCGATTGTCTTCCCACTTATTGGCCGCGATGACGGGAGAGGCTTCGGTTGCGCCATAGCCTTCGAGGATTTCGATTTCGAATTTGCGGCGGACCAGGGCGCGGGTTTCATCCTTAACCCGTTCCGCGCCGCACACAGCCAACCGCACAGAGCTCATGTCACCGTCATTCCCGATCCGGGCATATTGAGAGATGAACGTGTCCGTTGCGAGCAGGATGGTCGACTGGTTCGCACGGATCCGTCGCACGATTTCACGGGGCTGCAGCGGTGAGGGATGGAATATGACCGGGATGCCGGCCACGAGCGGCAAGACCGCACCAACCGTCAGGCCGAAACAATGAAATGTCGGCAGGGGATTGAACAGACTGTCCGTATCGGGGCTGAGACCTATATGTGCCCGTACCTGTTCAACATTTGCCATGACGTTTTCATGACTCAGCACGACCCCTTTGGGCTCGCCCTCTGTGCCAGACGTGAACAGCATGACGCCGGGGGATTTGTAGCGGGACTGTTTCCGGACAAGACCAGGCAAGATGTTCCCTACAGCGGCTATCAGCTTGTTGGCCAGTGTCAGGTTTTCCCGCACATCCTCAAGGTAGACGATCTCGGCGGAGCCCGACAATTCTTCCATCAGTGCTTCGAGTCCGCCGAGCTCGACGAACTTGTGAGCCGTGATGATGCGGCTTATCTGACCTGCCTTAAGCGCGGCCTTCAGGTTTCGCGAGCCAGCGGTAAAGTTCAACATGGCGGGAATGCGATTGAAGGCGCTGAGCGCGAAAAACCCAATCACGGCACCGGCGCCGCTGGGCAACATCACGCCGACTGCCTCACCCGATTTGGTTCCTTGGCGCAACGCTGATCCGAGGGCGAGGGACCCCTGAACAAGATCCTTGTAGGTGAGTTGCCGGTCGTCGCCATCAACGAGAATCGTCTTGTCCGCGCCGAATTCCTTTTTCGCGCGAAAGAGCGCGCTGAAAAGGTCGGTTCTGGCGCGAGATGGCTGGTATGGCAAAGGTGCCGGGATGGTCTGTCCGGTCATGATGGCCTTCGTTTCCTCCGAGGCGTTGCCTCATGTTTATTGTAACAATCTGTCATTTATCGACACTGTCGCAACCCCTAATGCAAGATTGCATAAACACTCTGCAGTGTATTTCCCTTGATGAAACAGCTGGTCACGTCCATTTTCACACCATGGCAAATCTCATCGATCTGACGCAGAGCACGCGTAAGCACAGACACCCGGAAAAGCAGTCGCGGCCGGATACGCCGCTCCTGCGCAAACCTGATTGGATTCGTGTTAAAGCGCCGACCTCGCAGGGCTATGCTGAAACGCGCCAGATCGTAAAATCGAAAGGGCTGGTCACTGTTTGTGAAGAAGCCGGATGCCCGAATATCGGAGAGTGTTGGGACAAGAAACACGCCACGATGATGATTCTGGGTGAGATATGCACCCGGGCATGCAGTTTCTGCAATGTTTCCACAGGCAAGCCACTGACTCCGGGCCGGGTAGAAGAAGATGAACCGCGTCGTGTGGCAGAGGCCGTCGCCGAAATGGGCTTGCAGCATGTTGTTATCACATCGGTAGATCGGGATGACCTGTCCGATGGCGGGGCGATGCACTTCGTCAACACGATTCAGGCAATCCGGGCGATGTCACCCGGAACCACAATCGAAATCCTGACGCCAGATTTCCTGCGCAAGGACGGTGCCGAAAATCTGGTGATCGACGCCAAGCCGGACGTATTCAATCACAATCTCGAAACGGTGCCTCGCCTATACCTGTCCATTCGGCCGGGCGCGCGCTACTTTCATTCCCTCAGACTTCTGGAGAAAGTGAAGGACCGTGATCCGACCCAATTCACAAAATCTGGTTTGATGGTGGGTTTGGGTGAAACCAAGGAAGAGGTCATGCAAGTCATGGACGACATGCGGTCAGCGGGAATCGACTTCCTGACCATCGGCCAATATCTGCAGCCGACTCGCAAGCATGCCGCGATCGATCGCTATGTGTCGCCGGAAGAGTTCAAGACATATGAGGAAATCGCCCGCTCCAAAGGTTTCCTGATGGTGTCAGCTTCACCTCTTACCCGGTCGTCGCACCATGCGGGCGAAGATTTTGCCCGGTTGCGGGCTGCGCGCGAGGCCAAGATGGCCGCTGCCGCCGTTTAGGCATGCCGCATTTCTCGAAATCTGTTCGTGTTCCGTATAGTGGGGAGCAGGCTTTTGAGCTTGTGTCCGACATTGCGGCGTATCCGAACTTCATCAAGTGGATCACCGCCATGCGCGTGTCCGAAATGACGGCGCGCCAGGATGGCAGCTTTACCTGTATCGGAGAGGCCGCCGTTGGCTTCAAGGGGTTCGTTGAGCGGTTCACCACGCGAGTCGTCGCCGACCCGAATGCCGGCAATGTGGTTGCGTCCCTGGTCAAAGGGCCATTTCGGAAGCTGAAAGCCGAGTGGACGATTCTAGCATCGAGCCAGGATGGCTCTGATATTTCGCTTTCAATCGATTATGATTTTCGGAATCCGTTCATCGGCATGCTGGCCGCCGCCAATCAGGAGCTTGCGGTCAACAAGATCCTCTCGGCTTTCCTGGCCGAGGCCGAGCGGCGTTATGGCGGTTCAGCCTAGGCGATCTGCATCTGGATCTGTTTCAGCGCGCATTCCATTGCCGCGAGACGAATCTGCTCACGTCCGATATCGCCAACCTGAAGCATTTCATGAATGACGGCGCGATTTTCGCGCGCACACGCCACATGGACGGTCCCCACTGGTTTCATGGGGGTGCCGCCACCGGGGCCAGCTACGCCTGTGATGGCAACGGAGATATTAGCGCGGCTGGCGTCCAGCGCGCCTTCTGCCATCATGCGCGCAACGGGCTCGGACACGGCACCATAGTCAGCCATGACATCGCCAGCGATGCCCAGCATTTCTTCTTTGGCGCGGTTGGAATAGGTGACGAAGCCCCGTTCGAACACGGCGGAGCTGCCGGGGATGTCTGTCAGCAGGCCTGCAAGAAGGCCACCTGTGCAGCTTTCGGCCGTGCAGATGCGCAGGCGAGCTTGAGCCGCGTCGTCGAGGATCAACATTGCGAGATTTCGGAGTCGGTCTGGAAACATGTGGCGCACGATATGGGGAGTTCGGCCTGCCGTGAAGAGCAGATTTGAGCCTCAGTCGGTCGTCGTTGGGTAAAGCGTGACGACGGCCTCGGCGGCGATGCCCTCCCGGCGACCGGTAAAGCCAAGCCCTTCGGTTGTCGTTGCTTTCACGCTCACTGCTTCCAGAGGCAGGTCGAGCAACTCCGCGGTCCGAACCCGCATACCCTCCCGATGCGGTTTCACCTTCGGTGTTTCACAGATCACGGTGATGTCGCAATTTCCTATGGCTAGCCCCAGCTCGCCGACGAGCCGTTGGGCATGCTTGAGGAACATGCCGCTATCGGCATCCTTCCACCGGTCATCGCTTGGCGGGAAGTGATCGCCAATATCGCCAAGTGCAGCCGCACCCAGAATTGCGTCGGTGAGGGCATGCCAGGCAGCATCTGCATCAGAATGCCCCTTCAGCGACGCGGAGTGCGGGATTTTTACGCCGCATAACGTGACATGATCTCCCGGTTCAAAAGCATGGACGTCGAACCCCTTTCCGATACGCATATGACTGACTGGCGGTGCCATGAGCCTCGAAACCATATCGAAATCCTCGGGATAGGTGATTTTGTGCAGCCGGTCCGAGCCGCGCACCAGTTTTACATCGATGCCTTGCGCCTCAACCGCTGCCAGGTCGTCAACCAGATCATCACTCGCCTCTTCGAGTGCGTGCGATATGGCGCCAAACCGGAAGGCCTGAGGGGTCTGGACGCGGAACAGGGCCTCGCGGGAGACGGTCTCCAGGGTGTTGTCCGTCTGTCGTTTCAACGCATCCTGGACGGGCAGGGCAGGTGCTGCAGCAGCATGTGTGTTCAGGGCGTCCAATAGAACATCGATCACCTTATGGGTCAGCCCCGGTCTTGCCGCATCATGTATCAGGACGATTGCGTCGTCTTGCGGGGCATTGATCGCATTGAGCCCGTTGCGGACGGATAGTGTGCGAGTGGCTCCACCGGATACGCATAGGCAGTGTGTTGGAGTGAAATCCTCCGGGAGATCCGAACCTGTAACGACAATAATCTCATCAATACGAGGGTGTGTCCTGAAAGCCTCAATTGACCACTCGATGACTTGTCGGCCATTGAGATCGCACCACTGTTTCGCACGTGCACTCTCTGCCCGTCGACCTTGGCCTGCGGCGACTATGATGGCGATCACCTTGTTCATACGACGCTTTTTATGGGAGGTCGCAAAGGTTGGCTACAGGTGAATGTGGCGACATTCGCGGAAAACTGCTTGCATATTGTGCACTTGCGAAAGTCTAAAAAAACGGAAAGATAGTAGAATGACCAATTTTCGGGCACCTCGAGTATGGCTTGCGCCGATGTCCGGCGCGACAGATGCGCCGATGCGTCGTCAAGCAAGTCGCTTTGGCGCGCCTGCTGTCGTGTCAGAAATGGTTGCCGGTGACATGCTCGCTGCAGCTCGTCCGGATGTGGTGCGTCGCACATGTCGTCATGATGGCCAGGGGCACTGGATCGTCCAACTCGCGGCCAGCCGTCCTGAGGCGATGCTGAGGGGGGCGCAACTGTTGCGTGAGACCGGCGTCGACGTGATCGATATCAATATGGGGTGTCCGTCTCGTCAGGTGACGGGCGCGCAGTCAGGTTCTGCCCTGATGCGGGATGTGCCTCTGGCGCTCGAAATCATTCAAGCTGCCCTCGATGGTGCAGACGGCCTGCCCGTGACATTGAAAATGCGCCTTGGCTGGGACGACCAGAGCTTGAACGCGCCGGAGATCGCGGTCGCCGCTGAGCGGATGGGAATTTGTATGCTCACCGTGCATGGCAGGACGCGATGCCAATTCTACAAAGGCAATGCCGACTGGGCGCGGGTTGCTGACACGGTTGCGGCTGTATCCCTGCCAGTGATCGTGAATGGCGACATAGAAACGCCCGAAGATGCTGATGTTGCACTGGCTCAGTCGGGGGCACATGGCGTCATGATTGGTCGCGCCGCCATGGGGCGTCCCTGGCTGCCGGGTCAAATCAAAGCTCATCTCGAAGGTCGAACCTTTCAGATGCCTGGCCTTTCAGAGCAGATTGATAGTCTGCTTGAGCAGGTTTCGGATAGTGTTGAACTCTACGGAGAGTTTCTCGGTCTTCGCACGGTACGCAAGCACGTTTCGGCGGCGATTGATGCTGTCCAACTTCCGCTCGAATCTGATGAGCGGCGGAGGCTTCGCTCACGGCTCTGTCAAATCGCCGATTTCGAAGAACTGAAATCGGCGCTTCGTGCCGTCTACTCAAGATCCAGAGAAATGGAGGCCGCCTGATGGCCAGCGACGTCGCCATGTCAGCTCCGCGGTTGGGTGATCTGTCTCCTATTGCGTTGTTGCTGATTGATTCACGCAGGAAAGTTGTTGAGGTAAACGCAGCAGCGGAAAGCCTGTTGCAGCTGTCTCGTCGGGGCCTCCGCAGCAAACCTCTCAGCGAGATAGTCTATCACGACTCCCCGGTCTTCGAACTGCTTGACCGGGCCCATCGAACCGTGGGCGATATTACTGCGCCGGGGACTCCGATCACCGGCCCTGGTCTTATGTCGCGACAGATCTGCGATATCTGGGTCAGATCAACTGACGACAATGGTTTCATGATCGCGATGTGTGAAGCCGCGACGCGGGACGTGAATGAGTCTGCCGCCGGTGTTGCTGGTTTCGGCCGCATTCTGGGTCATGAAGTGAAAAACCCGCTCGGCGGCATTATCGGGGCCGCGCAATTGCTCGAACGCCAATCGGTCGATGGCCAGTCCGAGTTGTTGTCAATCATCAAGGAAGAGGCCCGGCGCATCGAGCGACTGGTGAACCGCCTTTCGGCGTTCGAGCTGTTTTCAGCGCCGCACATGGAGCCTTTCAATATCCACGCTCTCCTGGAGCGCGTTTTGGCCTCGGAACGTGCCGCGATGGGGAGCAAGGTGGAATTCAAACGGGACTTTGATCCATCGCTTCCACCAGTGATCGGGGATTCTGATCATCTGCAGCAGGCTTTCCAAAATCTCATCCGCAATGCTGCGGAAGCCGCGATGGACGGCGACACGTCGGGCAAGGTGACGGTAAGAACCTCCTATGCCGCCGGTCTTTCTTTCCGCCAGGCGCGACTGGGTGCAGGTCTTCGCCGCGCAATGCTGGTTTCGGTAGAAGACACCGGCAAGGGCATAGCCCGCAATCGCCAGAGTACCATTTTTGAAGTTTTCCAAAGCAGCAAGTCTGGGGCCCGTGGGCTTGGACTGTCGATTGTAAAGGAAGTCGTGACCGCTCATGGCGGCCAGATTCGTGTAGACAGCGTGCCGGGCTCGACGCGCTTTTCAGTGTTGTTACCGCTTGGTACTGGGGAAAAGACCGATGGCTGAGAAAACCGTTCTGCTTGCAGAAGATGATGCAAGCATTCGATTGATTGTGAACCAGACCCTCGTGGCTGCGGGCTATGAGGTCCGCGCGACGAGTTCCCCTGAGGCCTTGGAGCGCTGGGTGCGTAACGGGGAGGGCGACGTGGTCGTCTCGGATGTGTTCCTTGGGGACGCCTCCATTTTTGACCTGCTCCCTTCGCTGAAGCTCGCCAGGCCTGATCTGCCCTTCATCGTCATGAGTGGCCAGAATACAATCCTGACGGCAGCCTCAGCTGCGCAGCATGGTGCGTTTGACTATCTGCCCAAGCCATTCGACATCGACACGCTGTCCGGGCTTGTCCAGCGCGCCTTGAAATCACAACCGAAAGTATCGGCCCGCGCGATCAATCCTGAATCTCAAAAGGCCATCAGCGACGCCGGTCTACCGTTGATTGGGCGGTCTGACGCGATGCAGGAAGTCTATCGGATCATCGCGAAAGTGATGAACACCGATCTGACTGTGCTGATTGAGGGAGAGAGCGGGACCGGCAAAGAGCTGGCGGCGCGTGCAATCCATCAACTTGGTGACGCGAAAAATGGAAACTTCGTCGCTTTGGATCTTGCGGCACTACCTGCTTCGGAAATCAATCGTCAGCTATTTGGCCACAATGGCGAACAAGGCGCTGTCCACCAGAAAGGCGGCACACTTTATCTGGACGAGATTGGTGATCTTCCCGCTGAAGCGCAGACGCAGCTTGTGAAGTTGATGCGAGATTCAAGTGGCGCGCGGATCATTGCATCCACCCGCAGAAACCTCGGTAGGCTGGTTGATGACGGTAAGTTCCGCGAGGACCTCTATTATCGATTGAACGTGGTGCGGCTGACCATGCCGCCCCTGCGGCTTCGCAAGGAGGACATTCCTGAACTCGCTCGTGCTTTTCTCATCCGGGCGCAGCGACAGGGTCTGGCCGCAAAGACGCTCGACAAATCAGCGCTTGATCTGCTCACCGCCTATGATTGGCCGGGCAATGTGCGTGAACTTGAAAACCTCGTCTTGCGGCTGGCGGTGCTTTGTCCCGACGAGACGATCACATTGCGCGATGTGGAGCGGGAGCTGCGCGCCGGCGCAAGCGAGCAGAAGGGATCGAGTGCCGGCTTTGAAAAAGACATCGAAACCCTGTTGCACCGCTATGTGATGGGCGACCTCATAGCGAGCGGTGACCATGAGGATTCAAGCGTGTATTCCAACGTCATAGATCAGGTTGAGCGGCCTCTGATCCGGTTGGCTCTCTCAGTGACTGCGGGCAACAAGGTCAAGGCGGCACAATTGCTGGGCATGAACCGCAACACATTGCGAGCCAAGATCAATGCATTGGGTATTGCAGAAGAGTGATTGACTACATCGACGACTGTGGCTTTACTGCACCACTGTTGCTTTTGAGGCACGAAAGTGTGACTTAAGCGCAACTGGGCCGGGGCGGCCATGTGTAGAGCGGTGTATCGTTGTCGAATGTACTGAGCCAGCAAGCCACCAAGGCCAGTTGGGCACTCTTTGAAGGTCTCTTTATCATTGCGGCTCTCGTCGCCGTGTTTGCGACCTTCATTGCCATCTCTGGAGTCGATCCTGACAATCCGACCGCCGGCGCCACACCTTGGCTGCTCGGACTGAACTTTGTCGTCATTATTGTGCTCGCGACCATCATTGTTCGTGAGTACCTGACGATCCAGTCAAACAGCGAGAGTGAAGGACGCGGCAGGCTGGCCCGCCGTTTCGTCATGCTGTTCGGTTTCTCCGCGCTTGTTCCATCGGCCATCGTCGCGGTTTTTCTGGGAGCCATTTTTACCCAAGGCCTGGATAACTGGCTTGGAGAGCGCGTCGATTCCGTCATGGAAAAGAACGCCGAAATCTTTCGTACCTATGTCGATAATTTCGAGACTACGTTTGACGTGGATGTGCGCCTCGCCGCGCTTGATGTTGAAAACTTCGCGCGTGAAGTTGAGGCGAATCTCACAGACGCAGAAGCCGCCAGAAACCTGTCATCTGAAGCGTCCCTCGCATTCTCGGAAGGCTTGCGTTCGGAACTCGCCTTTCGCGATTTCCTTACCATCGCCATTTTGGGGGCCGATGGTGTCGAACTGATTGCTCAGGAGAGCGTGCAGGATGCGATCCTGATTCCGCCCCCGGCGCCTGCCTTTGAAGAGGCGGACCGGGGCGAGATTGCGACCACGCTTTATGAAAATCGAGGCATCGCAACAGCCCTGATCCATATTACGGAACCGCTGGATGGATACATCTATGCGGTGAAGAATTTTGATCGGAACGCTGCCGTGCGTCTCCGCGAAGCCGAAGCCGAGATCATTCAATACAATAATGCCAAGCGGCAGGGTGGTCGGTTGCAGACGATTTTCGCCATTGGCTATGCGCAAATCGCGGCGCTGGTTCTGCTGCTCGCTGGTCGACTGGGCCTCGAAGCAGCTGGTCGGGTGACCGGCCCCATTGGTCGCCTTGCAATTGCAGCTCACACCGTTCGCGACGGAGATCTCACTGTTCGCGTTCCTGTGACGGGTGCTAAGGACGAGGTCTATGCTCTGAGCCAGTCGTTCAATGCGATGACAGAGCAATTGTCAGAACAGCGAAATGCGCTCATCCAGGCGCGCGAAGTGGAAGAAGACCGTCGGCGCTTTGTCGAGACATTGCTAGCGGAAGTCAGCGCGGGCGTTATCCGTATGGATGGCAATATGGTTGTCACGCTTGCCAACAGGTCCGCCGGAGATCTGCTCGGGATTGATGCGATTGAAGACGGTGAGAGCCTGGGCGCTGTCGCACCTGACTTCGTTCGATATGCTCACGATACATTACAGCAGAACTCTCCGGTCGATGCGTCTATCGACATCAATCGCAACGGTGCCATACGACACTTCAGGCTCAAGACAGCGCCAGATCCGGCCGGCGGCTGCGTTTTGACCTTCGATGATACAACGCGGCTTGTGAATGCGCAGCGACAGTTGGCTTGGCGAGATGTCGCCCGTCGCATCGCGCATGAGATTCGCAATCCACTGACGCCTATTATGCTGTCCACGGAACGCCTGAGGAGGCGTTATGCCGACAAGATTGATGACACTGACGGCGTATTTGACCGGTGCATCGAAACAATTCTGCGTCAGGTTGGCGATATTGGCCGAATGGTTGAGGAGTTTTCTTCATTCGCTCGCATGCCGAAGCCGAATGCCAGCCAGTTCGATATGACGTCCCTGTTGAAAGCGACCAGCTTTTCTCAAGGCATGGTTACGCCGGATATTGTCGTGGAGTTTGAATCAGAGCTTGAAAAGGTCCCCTATCTTGGCGACGAACGCCTGATCGGTCAGGCGCTGGGCAATCTGCTCAAGAACGCTGCAGAGGCGATCGAGGGCATGCCGGAAGAGGCTGAGGTGCGTGGCCAAATTCGAGTTGTGCTCTCGGATACCGACAAGGGCGTTGATATTACCATCGAAGACAATGGTCCCGGATTTCCAGAGGACGCACGCGACCGCTTGCTGGAGCCATACGTCACGACGCGCGAAAAGGGGACCGGACTTGGTCTGGCCATCGTCAATCGGATCATAGTTGATCATGGTGGGTCTATCTCGCTTCAGAACAGGCTTGATGGGATGCGCGGGGCGCGAGTGCGCGTTTGGCTGCCACACAATGCGATGCGGGTGCACGACGCTTTTGAAGTGACGCCCGAAGAAGAAACAGATGAATCACCGGCACGTGCCGGACTAGTGTAGAGGAGCCTGAGTTATGGCCTTGGACATTCTTGTGGTTGATGACGAACCAGATATCCGTGAACTGATTGCGGGTGTGCTGGGAGATGAAGGCTATTCAGCCCGTACGGCCGACACCGCCGAACGCGCTCTTGAGGAAGTTCGTGCACGAACGCCACGGCTCGTGGTGTTGGATGTCTGGCTTCAGGGCAGTGGAATGGATGGGCTGTCGCTCCTCAAATACCTGAAGTCGATTGATCCAATTCTTCCAGTCATCGTAATAAGCGGTCACGGCAACATCGAAACAGCCGTCGCGGCGATCCGGCGTGGAGCCTATGACTTCATCGAGAAGCCGTTCAAGACTGATCGTCTATTGCACATGGTGGAGCGCGCAATCGAGTCCGCGGCGCTGAAATACGAGAATGCTGCGCTGAAGAACAGAGCCGGTGACAATGAAGAATGGATCGGAGACAGTCAGGCGGCTTCGGCATTACGAGCTTCGATTGAGAAGGTAGCGCCAACGAATTCCAGAGTGATGATCTCCGGGCCAGCCGGGTCCGGCAAGGAACTTGCCGCGCGGCTCATCCATCGTAATTCCTTGCGCGAAAATGGCCCCTTCATTGTTGTGAACGCGGCCACCATAGCGCCGGACCAGATGGAGAGCGCCCTGTTTGGCGAAGAGGACTCCCAGGGTCGGACAACCCGAATTGGCCTCTTTGAAAAAGCTCATACCGGCACACTGTTGCTTGATGAGGTGGCTGACATGCCACTGGGGACCCAGAACAAGATTTTGCGGGTCCTGACAGAGCAGCGCTTTCAACGGGTAGGCGGGAAGTCGGACGTGACCGTAGATGTTCGCGTCATGTCGGCCACCACCAAGGATATTCGTCATGAAATCTCGGAAGGCCGCTTTCGTGAAGATCTGTTCTATCGGTTGAGTGTCGTGCCGTTGCGGGTGCCGTCGCTTGCAGAGCGGCGAGACGATATTGGGGACCTCGTCACATACTTTACCAACCGGATCGCTGATTCTTCTGGCCTGACGCCTCGTACGTTTTCAGCGGAGGCCATGGCCGTTCTTCAATCGATGGATTGGCCTGGCAATATCCGGCAGTTGCGTAATGTGGTGGAAAGAATCCTGATCCTGTCACCATCTGACTCCAGCCGTCCGGTAAGTGTTGATGAGCTGCCGCGCGAATCGTCCGGTATTCCGGGGGATGTTGGCAAAAGCGGATCGGCAGAGCTTGTCGGATTGTCTCTGCGTGATGCGCGAGAACAGTTTGAGCGAGAGTATCTTGCGCTTCAGATCACCCGATTCAATGGCAATATTTCTCGTACTGCCGAGTTCATCGGTATGGAGCGTTCGGCCTTGCACAGAAAATTAAAGGCTTTAGGCGTAAACTCGAATCTTACTCGTCAGGACGGCTGAGGCCGTTGAGGGGCTGTAGACCA
The DNA here is from genome assembly GCF_002366485.1 of Hyphomonas sp. UBA3195. Classification (NCBI taxonomy): domain Bacteria; kingdom Pseudomonadati; phylum Pseudomonadota; class Alphaproteobacteria; order Hyphomonadales; family Hyphomonadaceae; genus Hyphomonas; species Hyphomonas sp. UBA3195. The sequence continues at coordinate 51,940 of NZ_DEXB01000001.1, read as the reverse complement.
TGCATGTTCTGATTTGCGGTGCGGGCCGCGTGGGGCACGGAATTGCTCGGCGCTTGGCTCGCGAAAAGCATGATATCACGATCATCGATGAAAATCCGGACTTGGTGGACCAGGTGTCTACGGACTTGGACGTACGTGGCTTCACGGGCCACGCCGCGCATCCCGATGTGTTGAAAAAGGCGGGCGCTGCTGACTGCGAAATGATTATCGCGGTGACGCATTTCGACGAAATCAACATGGTGATTTGCCAAATCGCCCACACGCTTTTTTCCGTTCCATACAAGATCGCGCGCGTGCGAGAGCAATCCTATATCGATCCGGCGTGGAAGAATGTCTTTTCGCGGGAAGGCCTCCCGATCGATATGGTCATTTCGCCCGAAGTTGAAGTCGGTGAAGCAATCCTTCAGCGTTTCCGCACGCCGGGCGCAGTGATGAGTGCGACCTTTGGCAAGGGTAAAGTACGCCTGCTTGGTCTGGAAATCGATGACAGCAACCCTCTATTGGACACACCTGTAGATCAGCTGCGGGGCCTTTTTCCCGACCTGTCGGCCAGAATTGTCGGGATAGGGCGGGGCGACTCGGTTCGCGCGCCTCGCGCAACTGATGTGCTGAAAGTGGGAGATCGTGCCTATGTTGCTGTTCTGGATGAACATGCCGACCGACTGACGTCTATCTTCAACCGGGAATCGGAACAGTCCGGGCATGTCGTGATTGTTGGCGGGGGCAATGTTGGTCTCTATGTTGCCACCACGTTGGAGCGCGAAGGCAAGAACCGCATCCGCCTCATTGAGCACAATGTGGAACGGGCCAATGAAGTCGTGTCCGAGGTCAAGCGAACGATCGTCATTCAGGGCGATGGGCTGAACCCTGATATCCTTGCGGAAGCTGGTGCGCCGAAAGCCGACTTCGTGGTTGCGATTACCAATGACGACAAGGCCAATTTGCTGATTTCCAATTTGGCCAAACGTGCGGGCGCAAAACGTACTCTGGCACTCGTGAATGCGACTGAGCTGGCTGGGCTGGCACGTGATCTGCGAGTGGATGCTGTTCTCGATCCGCGGGCCCTCACGGTCTCACAGATCCTGCTGCGCATGCGTCGGGGGCGTATTCTTGGGCTTCAGTCCATTGAAGATGGCAAAGCGGAAGTTGCAGAGGGAATAACGCTCGAGTCGTCGTCGCTGATCGGCAAGCCGCTTGGCTATGATGATTTGCCGGAAGGCATGACCGCTGCTGCTGTCATACGCGGCAAGGAAGTATTCATTGCCGGACCTGATGTTACAGTCCAAGCCGAAGATCATCTGATCATATTTTATCAGGAAGAGATGGTTCGAAAGGTTGAAAAGTACTTCCGGGTCAGTCCGGACTTTTTCTAAATCATGTACTACGCTTCTGTCGTCCGCGTTCTTGCTTTCTTACTGCTGATCGTCGCTGCAGCCAGCATTCCGTCAATCTTCATGGCGATTGCAGCGGGTGAAGATAGCCAGACCTTTGCCTTCGGCACGATGGTCCTGTGTATTGTCGTTGTATCAAGCAGCGTTCTGCTGCTCACACCCAAACCGGATAGGAAGGCCCGACCCTCCGATGCGTTGGGAACGGTTATTCTGTGGTGGTTTATCACGCCGGTGGCGACTAGCTTGCCGTTTGTGCTGGGGGTCGAAAACGATAGCGTTCTCAGCGCGATACATGAGGCGACTGCTTGTCTTACGACCACCGGGCAATCGGTCATTTCTGTCCAGAACAATGAGTGGCCAATCAGCCTGGTTGTCTGGCGCGGCATGCTGCACCTATTGGGGGGACTCGCCACCATAACGGTAGCTGCCAGCGTGTTGGCTGCGCTCAATCTCGGCGGTCCGGGCATTCATCGAACCGTCTTGTTTACCGTGCCGGAAACAAGCTTCTTCAATGCTGTCCCGCGCGTCGCCCGCGTGGTCAGCATATTGATGGTAATTTCAATACTCGCCCTGTTCTCCGCTTTGGTCTTCATGGGGGTTCCGGCCGAACGCGCCTTGGGCGACTCGGTGAGTGCGCTGACAACTGGCCTGGTGCACCCACAAGGCATCATGCGCGCACCACTGGACACAGGACCATCTATCGTTTTGGGCATTGGTCTACTAGTTGGAGCCATGGGCCTGGCGATCTGGTTGCCGCTGAAGGACCGGAAGCCGCTCAAAGCGGTTACGGACCCTGAAGTTACACTTTTCGTAGGATTGCTATTCGTATTTGTCGGTTTTGCGGTGGCGTCCGATCTCAACGTAACGGAGGGACTGTCTTGGGCTTTGTCAGCCTTGTCGACGTCCGGCCTCTCTCTGTCTGACCCTGCAGATTACAACCGCATTCCTCTTCCTGTGCTGGTTTTGCCGGCCTTGATCGGCGGGTCGGCGCTGTCTGCAGCGGGCGGAGTCAAAATTGCGCGTTTCATTGTGCTGGCCCGAAGGGCTGGTCAGGAATTCCGTCAACTCGGATATCGGCAGTCGGTCTTGGGATTTCGTTTCCGGGATCGAGAATTGAACGAACGAAGCGTGATAGGGGTCTGGGTTTATCTGATCGGTTACGTACTCTCGATATTCCTGCTCATGTCCGGATTTGCCTTTCTGGGGCTGGATTTCATCCCGGCTATACGTCTCTCTATTGGCGGTCTGACCAATTCAGCAGCCGTACTGGGGAGCTATCCGGTGGACTTAACTGGGCCTGCGCAAGCATTGATCATTTTTTCAATGATTCTCGGGCGATTGGAGGTTTTAGCCCTGATTCCAGCCCTTTCCCTCAGCTTTTGGAGGGGGTAACGGCTGTTCGCACTTGCACTGAAGCTGTAATCCCGTTAGCGCGACACATAACAAGAACAGGCCAGATTGGATTCCCGTCATGTCCGCCGACAAAAAACAGAATTTGCAAGACACCTTCCTGAATGCCGTCCGGAAGTCCCGGACTCCCCTGACAGTCTTCCTGGTCAATGGCGTTAAACTTCAGGGTGTGGTGACTTGGTTTGACAATTTCTGTGTTCTGCTTCGCGGTGACGGACGCCCACCACAGCTTGTTTACAAGCACGCCATCTCTACAATTGCTCCAAGCGCCCCGGTGCAGTTGTTTGATGAGGAAATGGATGCGGACTAGGCCATTTTGACTGACAGGATGATTGATCGCACGCCAGTGCCCGAGGTGGCTGGCGTGATTATCCCTTGGTTTACACCTGCAAACAGACCCACCGAAGACCGTCTGCAAGAAACGGCAGGCCTCGTGGAAGCGCTTGGCTGTAATTTGGCCTTCCTGCGTGCTGAACATGTTCGCAAGGTAAACTCATCGGTCTTGCTGTCGGGAGGTATTCTTGATCGATTGGCCGAAGACCTCCGCCAGAATGATTGCACCGTAGCCGTCGTTGACGGTGACCTGACACCGGTTCAGCAACGCAACCTCGAGCGAAAGCTTGAAGTGAAGGTCATCGACCGGACGGGCTTGATCCTCGAAATATTTGGCTTGCGCGCCCGGACCAAGGAGGGCCGTCTTCAGGTCGAATTGGCCCGTCTCCTTTACGAGCGGTCGCGACTGGTGCGGACCTGGACCCACCTTGAGCGCCAGAGGGGCGGTGGCGGCTTCCTGTCTGGCCCCGGTGAAAGCCAGCTCGAAGCAGACCGGCGGATGCTGGACGACAAGATCCTGCGGCTGCGCCGTGATCTGGACGATGTGAAGCGCACGCGCGCCGTGCAAAGGGCAGGGCGCAAGCGGAGCGGAAAGCCCGTGATTGCGCTGGTGGGCTACACCAATGCCGGCAAGTCGACCCTGTTCAACCAGATGTCCGGCGCTGACGTCTTCGCGCGGGACATGCCGTTCGCGACGCTCGACCCCACGATCCGCAGGTTTGACCTGCCGACCCTCGGCGAAGCGGCCTTGATCGACACGGTCGGGTTCATCACAGATTTGCCGACCCATCTGATCGACAGTTTCCAGGCGACGCTGGAAGAGGCCATGCAGGCAGATCTCCTGGTCCATGTGCGCGACCGATCGAGCCGGGCAGATCTGGAACAGGCCGAAGATGTGATGATCGTGCTGGAGCAATTGGAGGCCGAGACCGGCCTGCCATTGCCGCCCATGATTGAGGTCTGGAACAAGGCCGACCTGCTTCCGGATGATCGTGCCGAGGCGCTCGCCTTCTCTGCGCGTGGGCCACTCGATACACCGGCTGTGCTTGTTTCGGCGTTGACGGGAACAGGGATCAACGAATTGCTCAATCTCATTGAGGCCGTTCTGTTGAAGGGCGCGACCGAGATCGAGTTGGAGCTGGGGACAAAGGACGGGCGGGCCCGGGCCTGGTTGCACCGCAACGGGGAAGTCCTTTCGGAGACGACATTGGACAGCGGGAACGTTGTGATGACAGCGCGCCTGCCCAATGACAGGCTGGGTCAATTCTATTCCGAATTTCCAGACTTTAATCCTGCCTGACGCGCTCCTGCTGTTTCACGCGCTGCCATAGAGATTCCTGCGCGTCGATATCGAGCGCTGCAAAGTCCTGACCATCCTGTTCAGCGAGTCCTTCCATGGCGCGGAAGCGGCGTTCAAATTTGGCATTGGCGCGTCGCAAGGCCTGTTCCGGATCCACATTGAGGCGACGGCTGAGATTGGCCGCAACGAACAGTAGATCGCCCAGTTCGTCTTCTATCTTGTCCGGGTCGCCGGTTTCGATGGCTTCACGTACCTCGCCGGTTTCCTCAGCCAGCTTATCGAAGATGTCATCAGCCTCGGTCCAGTCAAAACCTACTCGCGCTGCCCGCTTCTGGAGTTTCTCGGCGCGTAGCAGAGCTGGCAGGGCGAGCGCAACGCCATCCAACGCGCTGGCGGGGGCTTCGGGTTGTCCTTTGGCAGCGCGTTCTTGCGCCTTGATCACTTCCCACGCGGCGACCTGTTGATCCTCCGTTCTTGAGCTTTCATCGCCAAACACGTGCGGATGGCGGCGAATCATTTTTGCATTGATCGCCTCGACCACATCCGTGATCTCGAAGGCGCCAGCTTCTCTGGCCATCTGACTGTGGAAAACGACCTGAAAGAGCAGGTCACCCAGTTCTTCCTTCAGTTCATCCATATCGGCGCGCTGAATTGCATCGGCCACCTCGTAGGCTTCCTCAATCGTATAAGGTGCAATCGTCGAGAAGTTCTGCGCAACATCCCACGCACAGCCCGTGTTCTTGTCTCGAAGTTTCGCCATGATGTCGATCAAGCGAGCCATGGCTTCGCTAGCAGGCGAATAGGAATTGATGTCGTCGGTCATCGAAACCGACTAGCCTGACTCTCCTGCGGAATCGACTGATTGATTGACAATTTGTCGATGTCGCGTGACCTGAATGGGCGGGTACATCAGTGTGGCATCGCATGCGCCTGGCGCTTGGGCTCCGGTTCGGTCTGCCAAGGATGCCTTAGACCAAGGTGCGCCGCCGATTGCAAAGCTTTCTGGTTTGTCGACGAACGAGTCGCTACGATGAGTCGGACTTGCGTAATCTGCCAAAACGAGGATGCCTGATGTTCATGACGCCCGAATGTGTTGCGCCGACAGGATGCACGCTAGGTGAGGGGCCGCTCTGGAGCCCATCGGAAGGCTTCCTGTGGTGGGTGGATATCAAGCGGGCGAAATTGCACAGATTCAATCCAAGAACCGGCAATACACGACGCTATGACTTGCCCATAAAAGCCAGTACGCTTGCTCTGTATGATGGTAGCATACTTATGGCCGGTGACCGGGAAATCGGAGTCTACGACCCGTCGACCGAAGCCTATGATCGACTTGCCGTGCTGGCTGAGGAGCCGAAAACAAATCGTACGAATGACGGCGGCATCGCGCCGGACGGGTCCCTATGGTTCGGTACAATGGACGAATCCGAAAAGGAACCGAAGGGTGGCTACTACAAATTCAGCCTGGATGGGTCAGTTGACGCGCTACGCCTGCCATCGGTCCTAATTACCAATACGTTCCAATTTTCTCCAGACGGACGGAAGTTCTACACATGCGATTCTGCAGAACAGGAAATTCTGTCTTTTGATCATGATCTAGAGACCGGCAAGCTGTCCGGGCGAAAGGTTTTATCTGATACTTTCGAGCTAGCGGGCTATCCAGATGGTTCGGCCATTGATTCGGAAGGCTGTCTTTGGACCTGCCTGTGGGATGCATCTCGAGTCATTCGACTGACCCCGGATGGAGAGATTGACCGGATTATCGTTCTTGCAGCAACACGCCCAACCAGCGTGGCGTTTGGAGATGACGACTTGAAGACGCTGTTCATAACGACCGCGCGATCCGGCTTGTCCTTTCCGCAGCTGGATGCCCGACCCTTATCAGGCAGCCTGTTTGCGATTCGGGTGGATGTTCCGGGTTTGCCGCCTCGCGAATTTGGCAAACCGCTTTGAGCTCAAGCGTTCCCTTGCAGGACCTGCACAAGACACCACCTAGCCTAGACAATGCCAGCAGTGTACTTAACCGTGGACGTGGCGGCTCAAAACCGCTAACTCCCCGCTTTTCAAGAGAGAGTCGGAATGGCCGATAAGGTGAAAAAGAAACGCGTAGGTCCTATTACCTTCTTTCGGCAGGTTCGTGCCGAAGGGAACAAGGTGACGTGGACGTCCCGTCAGGAAACGATCCAGGCGACGATTTTTGTCGTTATCATGTCTATCCTGATCGCCCTTTTTCTGTTCTTAGCCGATTTCGTCATCAATTTGGCCGTTAAGGCGATAACGGGCCTCTGAGACCAGAACGGCCCGTCAACATTTCATTAGGGAGCGCGTAGGCCTCATGGCTGAAGCCAAATGGTACATTGTCCATGCTTATTCCAACTTCGAGAAGAAGGTCGCTTCGACCATTCTCGAACAAGCGGAACGCAAAGGACTGGCAGACCTGATTGAAGACATGCAGGTGCCGACCGAAGAAGTCGTCGAAGTCGCGCGCGGTAAGAAGAAGACCGTCGAGCGCCGGTACTTCCCGGGCTATGTCCTTATGAAGGCCGTCATGACGGATGATGTCTATCACCTCGTAAAAGACACGCCGAAAGTGTCGGGCTTCCTCGGAGCAGAAGGTGGCAAGAAACCCCTTCCAGTTCGCCAGCGTGAAGTTGATCGCATTCTTGGTTCCTCTACCGACTCAGCTGCCGAGCGTCCGCGTCCGCAGATTTCCTTCGAAATCGGCGAACAGGTTCAGGTCAACGATGGTCCGTTTCAGGGCTTTGAAGGTTCTGTTGAAGAAATCGATGAGGAAAACGGTCGCCTCAAGGTCACGGTTTCCATTTTTGGCCGCGGAACACCGGTCGATCTCGAGTTCGAGCAAGTCGCTAAAGTCTGATTTGTCAGACGAATCAGGTAGAGCGCAGTTCGCTACCGGGTTTTGCTTGAAACAAAACGAATTGAGCGGTATTTCCCGCTCATCGTGCCGCCTTAGCTCAGTTGGTTAGAGCACTAGATTGTGGATCTAGGGGTCCCCCGTTCGAGCCGGGGAGGCGGTACCATTTTTTTCTTGTCAATTGTTCCCGACCATTGAAAACATTGGCAATTTGCAAGTTCCAAAAGTTTGACGAGTCGGCAACAATCTGTTGCAATTGGGTCGCGGTTATAAAAAATGCCGCTATTCAACTGATACGCGACTCTAATAGGGCTCGAAGTATCTGATAAATGAGTTTATTCAGGAACCATACGTGGTTTAACCCGTATGAACCTGCGGCCGAGGACAATCCCGTCATTCGGCACACAAAAGGGGATTGAGTATGAAGAAAACTCTTATGTGCGCGACAGCCGCGGCCGCATTTGCGTCTGCCGGCTTTGTCGCACATGCTGAGGACGGGTGGTACGCCCGCGCCGACGCAACTTACGGATTTTCGGGCCAATTCGACCATGATCCTGCCGACCGCGATGTCGTCGGTACGATGGGCGGTACGTCCGACGCTGATGAAACCATCGGTTTCGATCTCGGTCTTGGTTACGGCTTCGACAACGGCTTCCGCCTTGAAGGTGTCGGCGGCTATGGCGATGACGACCTGAGCGTTCCGGCTGCTTCCTACAATGGCGCTCCATCCGGTGCGGTTCCAGCCACAGCTGGTAACCTGCAGACAATGGAACTCATGCTGAACGGCATTTACGACTTCAACCGCGAAGGCGAGATCCAGCCCTATGTCGGCTTGGGTCTTGGTGTCCTGCGCGCGAATGCCAAAGCGAATAACCTTGTTTTCACCAACGGTACCGACGTTTCCGCTGCTAACGGTTTCTCCGACAGCGACACGGGCTTTGCTTACCAGGGTCTGCTTGGCCTCGGTTACAAAGTATCTGATCAGCTGACGCTGGATCTAGGCTATCGCTACAAAGTTGCTGAAGGTCTTGACTTCGGTGGCGTTCATGGCGGCCCGAACTATGATGCCGATTACGAGGCTCACCTGGCAACTGTAGGCATGCGTTTCGCATTTGGTGCACCGCCACCACCACCGCCTCCGCCTCCGCCTCCGCCACCACCACCACCTCCGCCACCACCACCTCCACCACCGCCTCCGCCACCGCCGCCACCACCGACGACGACGACGGATGCCCCTGAAGTTGTGTGCTCCAGCCTCAACCAGGAATTCGTGGTGTATTTCGAGTGGGATCGTGCGGATCTGACGAGCCAGGCGGCTGCCGTTATCGACCAAGCGGTCGCTAACATTAATGGCGAAGCCGGTTGTGCACCGAACACTGTTTCGATCGCAGGCCACACGGATACGTCCGGTGCAAGCGCATACAACCAGCGCCTGTCCCAGCGTCGTGCTGACATCGTGGCAAGTGCGCTCGCTTCCCGTGGTATCGATTCGTCGATCATCACCGAAGAAGCCAAGGGCGAAACGGATCTTGCAAAAGCGACCCGCGATGGTGTTCGTGAGCCTCTGAACCGTCGTTCGGAAGTTGTGATCACTGTTCAGTAGTCACTGACACTTTCATCAAACGGCCCGGCAGTTATCTGCCGGGCCGTTTTTGTATGGGGCCGTGTTGATCCCACTTGCCGGGCCTAGTTTCCTGTGAAACCAAGAGACCATGGATACATTGCAATCACTCAGCCGCGAAGATGAAGCCGCGCGTGAGCGTCTCAATAGCGCGAGCGAAGACATGGTGCAGCGCACCTGTAGTTGGTCTGACATCAATACGGGTAGCTGGAACACAGCAGGTCTTAAAAGCTTCGCGCCTGTTCTGGCCGGAGCATTTTCAGAACTGCAGGCCCATATTGATGTCATCGAAACTGAGGGTTTCGAAGCCGTGGCCGATAGCGGCAAGACGGAAGTTCAAATGACAGGACCTGTCATTGAAGTCACCGCGCGGCCAGAAGCTGACGTACAGGTCATTATGTCCGGGCACTATGACACGGTGTTTCCGGAAGGCACTTTCGAGGGGGTGACCGACTTGGGGGACGGGCGTCTCAATGGTCCCGGCATGGCGGACATGAAGGGTGGCCTGTGCGTGATGTTGGAAGCGCTGAAAGCGTTTGAAGCCGGATCTTTGCGAGACCGACTAGGATACAAGATCGTTCTGACGCCGGATGAAGAAATCGGAAATTTTGCGAGTGCTGAATATTTGACCCGGGCCGCCAAGTCCGGTGCGATGATCGGTATGACGTATGAACCCGCCATGGAGACCGGCGCCATGTCGGGTGGCCGCAAGGGGTCGGCTGTTTTTGACATCGTGCTGCACGGTAAAGCGGCGCATGCTGGCCGCGCGAAAGAAGAGGGGCGCAGCGCGATAGAGGCAGCAGCCGAATTGGTGCTCGGGCTGGAGGCGATGAATGGCACACGCGACGGTGTTACCCTGAATGTCGGCTCAATTGACGGTGGGTCCGCCGTCAATATCGTGCCAGATCTCGCAGTCGTTCGGTTTGGCGCGCGCGCGCCGGATGCAGAGAGTGCTGAGTGGGCGACGTCTGAAGTTCGCAGGCTGTTTGAACGTGCGATCGCGCGCGATGGCATCAGCGGTCATCTTCACGGGGGCTTTTACCGTCCTCCAAAACCCAGAAATGCCGCGCAGCAGGCTCTGTTCGATGCGGTACATGCGACTGGGCAGGCAATCGGCCTCGAACTGGAATTTGTCGATACGGGGGGCGTGTGCGAGGGCAACAATATCTTTGCTGCTGGCGTCCCAAATGTCGATACTCTCGGAGTTCGCGGTGGTCGCATTCATTCCAATGAAGAATATGTGGTAACGGATAGTTTTGCTGAGCGGGCGACGCTGTCAGCGCTTTTGTTGAATCGACTCGCAGATGGCCGTCTGGATGCACGCCGGATCAAATCACTCATGGGTCAGTAAAATGTCTACACCCTATGTCATGCGCCCGTCGAAGCTGGAGGATCTGCCAGCTCTGATGGAACTTGCTGAACTGTCAGGCCCAGGGTTTACCAGCCTACCAGTCGACGAGAGTATTCTGGAAAAGAGACTCTCAAAGTCCGAGAAGGCGTTTGCAGGTCGTCTGGACCGGATCGAGTATGGAAAGTACCTCCTGATGATGGAGGATGCCGACACGGGCGAGGTGGTCGGATGTTCAGCGGTAAAAGCTGGGACAGGAATTGACCAGCCTTTCTTCAACTATCGGATCATCACACTGTCTCAAGCCAGCCAAGCTGCTGGCAATATGCGGTTCGACATGGATGCACTGGTGCTGACAAATGAATATGTTGGGTATACGGAAGTTGGTACGCTATTTCTGAAAGCAAATCATCGCGGGGGTGGGGCAGGTCGTCTTGCTGCGCAATCACGCTATTTGTTGATGGCAACCGACCCCGCGCGTTTCGGGACCAATGTGCTCGCGGAACTCCGCGGCGTGATTGATCAGAATGGTGTTTCGCCTTTCTGGGAGTGCCTTGGTCGTCATTTCTTTCGTATGGACTTTGACGAGGCTGACCGCTTGTCTGCGACCACGGACAATCAGTTCATCTGTGACTTGATGCCGAAATACCCAATTTACGTGGACCTGTTGCCGCCAGAGGCACGTGAGGTAATTGGGCGGTGCCATTCTGAAGGCGTAGGTGCGTACAAGCTCTTGCAGTGGGAAGGCTTCGAATTCGACCGCACCGTAGACATATTTGATGGTGGACCATTGGTCGCCACGCAGAAGCGACACTTGCGGACGATACGTGAGAGCCAGGAGGTGCGTCTGGAGGTGTTAAATGATGCAGGGGCACCAGAATTCAAGCAAGGACTGGTTTCGACCGACGAGTTGCCCGACTTTCGCGTGTGCCAGGCTGCCATTGCAATGCGCGACGATCAGACTGCGGTCACGACTGCAGACACTTTTGAAAAGCTTCAGATCAAGCCTGGAGCAAGAACCCGAATCTGGGTGAGGAGTTAGTGATGAACGACGCCGTCTGGATTGACGGGAGCTGGAGGCGTGGAAGCGGAGACGTATTCCAGAATTACTGTCCAGCAACTGGTGATGTGGCTTGGGAAGGTGCTTCCGCGACGGCCGGTGACGTACATGATGCCGTAGAAAGCGCACGCCGTGCATTTCACGGATGGTCTAGAATGCCGCAAAGCGAGCGCACAGCAATCCTTGAGGCTTATGCGGACGAGATTGGCAAGCGCACCGATGCGATTGCCGAGGCCATCAGCAAGGATATGGGTAAAGCCCTCTGGGAGTCGCGCGGTGAAGCTGCGACTATGAAAGCCAAGGTGGCTGTTTCGATTGCAGCTCAGGTGGAGCGCGCAGGCGGGAAAGTCCAGGAAGCAGCATTTGGCTCCATGCACCTGACTCACCGGGCGCACGGGGTAATGGCAGTATACGGTCCATTCAATTTCCCCGGGCATTTGCCGAATGGACATATTGTGCCCGCGCTTTTGGCTGGCAACACTTGCGTGTTCAAACCGTCCGAACTTGCGCCCAGCGTCGCCGCCATCATGGCGGATGCATTTGCTGCGGCAGGACTGCCCGCTGGCGTACTAAACATAGTTCAGGGTGGTCGTGAGACGGGCGGAGCGTTGTTGAACGCTGATATCAACGGATTGTTGTTTACGGGTTCTGCCAATACAGGCGTGTTCTTTCACAAACATTTTGCGGGTCGCCCTGAAGTCATTCTTGCGCTTGAGATGGGTGGGAATAATCCCTTGATCATATGGGACCCCGCAGACGTGGACGCCGCCGCTGACATCGCGGCTCAGTCTGCTTTTCTTACGACTGGACAGCGGTGTTCCTGTGCGCGCCGGGTGATCTTGCCGGAAGGGGCGTTCGGGGACGCTGTGATTGAGGCCATTGTAGCCCGTGCCAAGGGGTTAAAAATCGGAGCGTGGGATGAAGACGATATCTTCATGGGGCCACTCGTTTCCGAGCAAGCTGCCACAAATGCAGTCGAATTCCAGATGATGCTGTCCAAGAAAGGTGGGAAAAGCCTGCGCCGCCTGAAACGGATGGATCGGGGCGGCGGTTTTGTGACTGCAGGTGTGATTGACGTCACGAATGCCACGGACATCCCGGATGAAGAATTATTTGGTCCATTGATGCAGATTATTCGTGTACCCGACTTCAATAGTGCTCTGGAACGTGCAAATGCAACACGCTACGGCCTGTCAGGCGGATTAATCAGCGACGATGATGCGCTGTGGATCCAGGCGCATTTGGAAATGCGGGCAGGTATACTCAATCGGAATCGCCCGACTGCCGGTGCCAGCGGCGCGATGCCTTTTGGTGGGCCCGGTCTCTCAGGAAATTTCCGTCCGGGTGCCTACTATGCTGCAGATTACAGTGCCTGGCCACAAGCCAGCCAGGTATCTCAGACTGCCACGCGGATGACCGCGCAAGGTTTCCCAAAGTAGAACAGAACGAAGGATTGTGAGCGTGGCGCACGAAGTAAACTTCGACGGACTGATCGGACCCAGTCATAATTACGGAGGTCTGTCTGACGGAAATCTTGCGAGCGCGGCGAATGCGGGTGATATAGCCAATCCGCGAGAGGCCGCCTTGCAGGGTCTGGAAAAGATGCGGATGCTGATCGCACACGGTCTTGTTCAGGGTGTGCTTCCGCCTCTGCCACGACCGAACTTTGATCTTCTCGTCTCGGCGGGCTTCGGAGGAACGGATGCTCAGATCATTGAAGCGGCTTCGAGAACGGCGCCCGGACTGCTGAAGGCAGCGTATTCAGCCTCGAGCATGTGGTCCGCCAATGCCGCAACTGTCTCGCCTTCGGCAGATACGAGAGACGGCCGATTGCATCTGACGACGGCGAACTTGTCGACCATGCTGCACCGCGCGCATGAACATCCGGACGCGACCGCGAGTCTGATCTCGATCTTTTCAAATGATGAGAAGTTTGCGGTCCATGGTGCGCTTCCCATGCATCCAGATTTTTCGGATGAAGGCGCAGCCAACCATGTCCGCCTATGTTCGTCTCATGGGGAAGAGGGGGTAGAACTTTTCGTCTATGGCCGCGAAGCAGGTGAAAGTACGATCGGGTTCCCATCGCGTCAGTCAAAGTTGGCGAGTGTATCGGTCGCCCGTGGGCACGGGCTCAAATCCAATCGTTGTGTCTTCATTCGGCAGTCCCGTGCGGCAATCGACGCCGGAGCGTTCCACAATGATGTCGTATCGGTCGGTGCGTTGGATACACTGTTCTTCCATGAACTTGCATTCGAGGACAGAAATGGCGCGCTGGATGCTATTCGACGCGCGTCTTCCGGCCTGTTTGACTTCAAGCCCGTGATGGTTCCACTTGCAGAAGTACCCATTCAGGACGCCATTCGCGCCTATCTATTCAATTCTCAGCTCTTGAAGATGCCCGAAGAAGATCGCCTCGTGCTGGTCGCGCCTACAGAAACGGAAAATACTGAATCGACGCGCGCCTATTGCGAACGCCTTGTCGAAAGCAATGGACCAATCGGGAAGGTTATCTACGCCGACGTCCGACAATCCATGCGGAATGGCGGCGGTCCAGCCTGTCTCAGACTTCGGGTTGTCATGACCGATGATGAGATCGATGCCTGTCACCAGGGCGTGTTGATGGATGAGGAAACCATCGACGAGTTGCAGGAGGTTGTCCGACGAACTTTTCGGGACCGTTTGGCCCCTGCGGATCTGGCCGATCCCTTGTTCGCAAATGAGTGTCGAGAAGCCCGGGAGGCCTTGTTGGGTGTGCTTGATCTGGAAGGGCTCTGCTAGTGATCCGAGTTTATGAGTATTGGCGGTCTTCGGCGTCCTATCGGCTGCGAATTGCGCTGAATCTGAAGGGCGCCTCATACGAGACCATTCAGGTCAACATCGCTCCGGGTGCAGATGAGCAGCTTGGTGACGCTTATCATGGAGTGAATCCGCAAATGCGCGTGCCGGCCATTGAGGTCAATGGGCAAATCATCGGCCAGTCCATGGCAATACTGGAGTGGATCGAAGAAGCATTGCCGGGACCATCCCTTCTGCCGACAGATCCGATCGAGCGTCTCGAGGTCCGCGCATTTGCCGACACGATTGCCTGCGACATCCACCCATTGAACAACTTGTCGGTGTTAAAAGAGTTGAGGGTCAATTATGGCGCTGATGATGCGGGTGTACGCGCATGGTATCATGACTGGATCCGGCGGGGCTTCGATGCCCTGGAATTGCAGGTCGCAAAGCGGACGCCGAAAGCCTTTCTCTTTGGCGAAACTCCCGGGCTCGCGGAAATCACACTCATTCCGCAGATTTACAATGCCCAGCGATACGACATGAATTTGTCAGCATATCCGGCCTTGATGGCAATGGCGGAGAAGTGCCTGGCATTGTCAGCCTTCAAGAAGGCTGTTCCTGTAAAGCCTGAAGCCTAGTTCTCTTCACCATCGCGTTCATCATCGGTCTCACCGGGACGGCGAATGTCGACGATCTCGACCTCCTCGAAGTCACCGAGAGGCTCTGCCATCTTGCCGACATTCTCGTCGAGCCAGGTTGGAAATGATGCAATGAGGTCACCGCCGGGTGTGCCTTCGCTTGTCAAAATCCAGAGACCTTTTTTCTTGTGCGCCGGCACGACAATTTGGCAGCTCGCCGCATCGTTCAGGCGATCGCTGCAATAGGGAAGCGGTTCATCGACAGATGCAGGTTCGCCTGAAACAGCCAACGGGGGAATGCCATCCTTGGTGTCTGAAATGGACAGAAAGCCGCCGAAGCGTTCCCGCAGGGACGAGTCTTGTTCCAGGCGGGCAAGGATAGATTCCGGCAATGGGCGGTCATGAGCAATGACCAAGGCACGACCACGATTGTCGCGTCGGAGATAGGACTCGAAAGCGCGGGTCAGGTCGTCATGGGTCGCATTGTCTCGATAGAGGGGGGCATAGACCTCACCAATCAATCCGAGGGGGTCTTTCAGTGACTGGGCCTGACGACGCCCTCTGAGTTCACGTTTCTGCAATTCCGATTGCGTGGTGCCCTTGAGGGCCGAATCTTCACTGACGAGGAACACGTCGACACCCCAACCATCCACCCAGACAGGGGCCGTCTCCTCCACCGGGAGGGCAGACCAGCTTGAATCTTCTGCATATTTCAGAGGATCCAGTTCGAGTTGAGGGCGCGGCGAGATGAAGGTGTTCCAAACCCAAGGACCAGCGCCAATGGCCAGCACTGCCGCAATTGCGATCAATACAGTGAAACGTTTCATCTGCTATTCCTGATATGAAGTTTGTTCTGTGTGAAACAGGTCAGTCGGTCTGCAGGCCAGAATAGCCCGGTTGATCGACAGACAACTGGTCAAATGTGGTGGTTTTGAGGTGTTCCAACAAACCAGGTGTGGTCAGATCCATGTCGCCGCGTTGCAGCAGGGTGCAAAGCTGTTCATTCAGGTCGCGAGCGGATGCGGTGGCGTCTGCATCGAGTAGAGCCGCAAGTCGTTGCCGCTCGGCTGCTTCAGCGCTTGGCCGGATATCCAATTCTCTGAGAACAGTCGCGAGAACATTCGAGGCGACCCGCGCGTGAAAGGCGGCATGCCCCGTCAATGAAGGCATGGCGGTTTCGTCAATAAAGGCTTTCACCGCCGTGATCATCTCTTTCTGGGAAGGCGCGTCGTGCATGAATCAGGCCCTTTTCTCGAGCAGATTGATCAGATCAATCTCGGTTTCGGACACGCGTCGCCCAATGGCCGCACGTTCCACGCTTGGATCGGCGCCAGACCGGAAGGCTTCGTACATGATCATGCACATGATGCCCCATTTCAGACTTCCGAGGATTTCCCACCAGTCGATCTCCTCGGTGGAAAAAGTACGACCGCCCGCAGTCTGATAAGTCTTCAACAGCTCTTCCAGGTCTCCAAAACCGCCAACGCGGTTCTTTGAATAACCAAAGCGCCATGAATTGACGCAGAGCCAGGCAATGTCTTCGCGGGGATCACCAAGATGAGCGAGTTCCCAATCCAGTACGGCGGCAAGCCCCGTCTCATCGACGATCAGATTTCCAAGTCGGAAATCGCCATGTACGAGAACCGGGGGGACCGCGTCCGGTCGATTCGATTTCAGCCAGGCAATGGCAAGCTCGAATACCGGGCGAGGAATGTTGAAGTCGCGATAGATGGTTTCATATTTCGCAAGTTGGTCCAGGCCGCCACTCTTGGGCAAATCCGGCAAAGCTTCCGGAGGAATTTGGTGAATGGCGGCGAGCGCTTGGCCACACTGTTCTGTCAGTCTTCCGCGAGCGGCCGAGTAGATGTCATCTCGCAGAATCTTGCGGGCGATGGTCTGTCCCGGAATACGGTTCATCAGGAACGCTTCGCCAATATCGCTGTCAGGCTCGAATACCTGAACCACTTTCGGAGCAGGAACCTCTCCCTCAGCACAGGAGAGCAACTTCGCCTCAGTGCCCAAGCCGATGGCTTCGGAATTGCGGGCAGCGCTGACACCGCCCGGTACGCGGCGCAAAATCAGGTCGACAACTTTGCCGCCCTGTTCAACATCCAGGCTCCAGGTCTCTTGACTGGCACCTCCTGACAGGCGAACCAGCCGTTCAACGGTCGCGTCAGCGCCGTAAAATTGCCCGGCCCATGCCTGTAAACCCTTTAGAATCTGATCTTGGCTACCCATCTTGTCACAATTGCGCGGAACACCCATCCCGCCAAGGCGTAACGCCAAGTCACCCCTGACCGGACGCCGAAGGAAACTATTGATGCCGAAGTCGAAAAAGAGAGATTACGGACTTCTTCCTACGGAGCCGCCCCCACGAGTCAGCCTGTTCGGCTGGCTCAGGGGACGCTTCTTTGCAGGCATGTTCATCGCCTTGCCAGTCGTCGTGACATTCCTGATTCTGCAATTCTTGATCAGTGAAATCGACAAGCGCGTTGTGCCCTTACTGCCGGCGGCACTGAAACCTGAAACTTATCTCAATTACGCAGTTCCCGGTTTCGGACTGATCGTGCTCGTCGTGTTTCTTACCGTGCTGGGCGGCATTGCGACGAATCTCATCGGTCGTTCCGTCATCAGTCTGGCTGATCGCATTCTGACCCGTGTTCCCTTCGTCCGTTCGGTCTATTCGGCGTTCAAGCAACTGGTTGAAGTCTTTGCGAGTAACAATACCGAACAGTTCAGCGAGTGTGTTCTGATCGAGTACCCGAAGAAGGGCACCTGGTGTCTTGGGTTCGTGTCGAGCCCTGCGAAGGGCGAGCTGAAAACGGTTCTTGGGCCCGCATTTATAGGAGTATTCGTGCCGACGACTCCGAATCCCACGTCGGGCTTCTTGATGTATGTGGAATCGAGCGAAGTCGTACGCCTCGACATGACGGTTGAGGAGGGCGCTAAAATGATCCTTTCGGCCGGTCTGGTGGTTCCCGAGCATCTGCCGATCAAAGAGGGCGATGCAACATCGACTCAATCTACTCCGTCGCCGGAGCCTGAATCCGGGGCGTAAGGAGTTCCCGAACGAGCCGAAGTGCCTGGCCCCGTTCACCAGAAAGCTGGGGATCGCGACTTACGATGGCTTCGGCGTCCTTTTTTGCGATTTCGAGCAGCGGGGCGTGTCGCGCTAGATCGAGTACCCGATAATCTGTGGCCCCAGCCTGTTTCAAGCCCAGCATATCGCCGGGGCCACGAAGTTTGAAATCCGCTTCAGCAATTTCAAACCCGTCCTCTGTGCGCCGGAGCGTGTCGAGCCGCTCATGCGCTGTTTCGCCCAAAGGCGGCCTGTAGAGCAACAGGCAATAGGACGGACGATCACCCCGACCGACGCGACCTCGCAACTGATGGAGTTGGGCGAGGCCAAACCCCTCTGCGCGCTCGATCACCATGATCGTGGCTTCTGGCACATCGACGCCTACTTCGATCACCGTTGTTGCGACCAATAACCTGGTACGCCCTGCGCGGAAATCTTCCAGTGCGGCGTCTTTCTCTGCAGGCTTGAGGCGACCATGGACAAGCCCCACAGCCACATTCAATTGGTCGGTCAGAGCCGCATGACGGCCAACGGCAGTGGAGTCATCGTCGTCGACATCAACCTTGGGGCATACCCAGAAAGCGCGCTCGCCCCGACGCAACGCCCGACTCACGGCATCTACTACCTCATCCAGACGTGTGTCTGGGATCGCACGGGTTTCGACGGGGACGCGGCCGGGTGGCTTCTCATCCAGTATCGACACGTCAAGATCTCCGTGAACCGCCTGTGCCAAGGTTCGAGGGATCGGTGTCGCGCTCATGACAAGCATATGCGGACTGAGGGCCTTTCCAGCGAGGCGCATGCGGTCAGCCACGCCAAAGCGGTGCTGTTCGTCGACGATGACCAGACCCAGATTGCGGAATGCGACGGACTGCTGGAAGAGGGCTTGGGTGCCAGAAACGACGTGGATGCTCCCGTCGGCCAGTCCCATCAATATGCTTTCGCGCGTCGATGCCTTGTCTCGCCCCGTCAACGCGGCGACGGTGTAACCTAGCGGTGACAGAAGTCGATCCATGGTTTCATATTGCTGACGGGCCAAGACTTCCGTGGGAGACATGAATGCCGTCTGGAAACCAGCGCTCGCAGCTTGAACCGCGGCCATGGCACTGACCAGCGTTTTGCCCGCGCCAACATCACCCTGAAGCATCCTGCGCATGGGGGAGGTGGACGACATGTCGGCGGCGATTTGTTTGAATGCACGCGTCTGGGCGCCGGTCGGCTTGTAGGGGAGCGCGCGCAAGAGTGCTCGGTGAGATTCAGCACTCACCGGGACAGAGGGCGCCGCTCTTTTGGCGCGGCTTGCGCGAGCCAGCGCAAATGCTGATTCACGCGCAAGCGCTTCGTCATATGCCAATCGCTCGCGCGCCCTTTCAAACAGTTCGGGATCATACTCTATCGGTCCATGAAGGCAGCTCAGGGCCGCTTTGAAGCTCAACCAACCTCGCGCCTTGACCAAGTCGGGATCCGCCCATTCCGGTAAATCATCGGCGATATGATCCAGCGCTTGAACGGCGAAGCTGTGAACACGTTTGTTCGTCAAACCCGCTGTAAGACCATAGATGGGTTCGACAGCAGGAGGCATTGGGCCTTTGGCGGGATCAACAATGTGATCGGGATGGGTCATCTGGCGCTCGCCATTGAACTCTTCGACCATTCCAGACACGACACGCTCCTTGCCGATCGGAAATTGGCCTTGCAGCCATCTGCCGTCAGCCCGGAAAAAGGCAAGTGTGAGAAATCCGGTGCCATCGTACAGAACGATCTTGTGCGGAGATCGATCAGAATAGGGTGCGTTATAAGCATGTACTTCGCCGCGAAGGGTCGAGACCTCGCCGATCACCGCATCATCAATGTATTCTTTTACCCGACGATCCACCCAGCGCTCCGGCAAATGAAGCAACAATTCCCAAATACTGTCGCCACCTGTCAGGCGCTCCAGCACAGGCTTCAGCTTCGGGCCGACACCAGACAAACTGTCCAGGCCCTCAAACAAAGGAAAGAGTCGTTCGTCCCGCATCCCAACCAGACTATGCGCGCGCGGTGCGCTGCACAATCGCCGCTGTTTATTCCAGCTGCGCGTTCTATATGGTTTGGCAAATCAAAGGAGCCGAAGAATGGAAGCACGTCGCCGAAAACTCAAATTCAGGGCCTGGCGACGCGGATTCCGGGAAATGGACCTTCTCATGGGTTCGTTCGCAGATGCGCATATTGGTTCGTTCGGTGAATCAGAACTTGATGAATTCGAGGGTCTGCTCGGAGTTCCGGATTGGGAGGTCTATGCGTGGCTGATTGGCCAAAAGCCTGTGCCTGAGACTCATCGCGGTCCCGTGCTGGACCAACTCATCGCATTCCGATACGCCGCCCAAGGCGGTTAAGTCAGCCTTTCTTCCCATTTCTGTCGAATACATCGTGCCCATGACTCCTGTAGAGCTATTGAAATCCCTCAGCGGTCCGGCCGCCATCTCTGGTGCGCCGTTTGGTGCAGACCTGATTGCCTTTTGTGCCGCATTACAGAAGCGCGGCGGGGCGGGAGTTTATGTCGCCCGTGATGACAAGACAGCGGCCACAGCGCGGCGGGTGGCGCAGTTTGCCGAGCCCCGTCTGGAGCAGGTCGACCTGCCAAGTTGGGACACGCTGCCCTATGATCGGGTCAGCCCGACAGCGGGAGTCTCCGCTCGCCGATGCGCCGCACTTGCGCGGTTATCTCGCTATGACCCGGAGCAGGGTCCAATCCTGGTGGTCACCACCGCATCGTCGCTGGTTCAGCGGGTGCCTCCTGTTAGCGTGCTACGCCGGTCTTCATTCGCGGTCACGCTCGGCCAGTCCGTGAACCAGAAAGAACTTACCGAGTATCTTGCCGTAAATGGCTATTTGCGATCAAGCACCGTGCGCGAGCATGGGGAGTTCGCGATTCGGGGCGGGATCATCGATATTTTCCCGCCGACCTCTCCTGAACCGTATCGTCTCGACTTTTTCGGCGACACATTGGAAACCCTCCGCACCTTCGACACCGAAACGCAGCGGTCTACAGGGGATGCGAAAAGCGTCGCCTTTGCACCGGTCAGCGAAATCCTGTTCGACGATGATGTGCTGGCGCGGTTTCGCGAGAAGTACCTGGCCGCGTTCGGACCGCCTTCGGGCGACCCGGCTTATGAAGCCGCGCGCGCATCCATCCGGCGGCAGGGCGTGGAAGGCTGGCTGCCATTGTTTCATGACCACCTGGAAACAGTATTCGACTATGTGGGCTCAGACCCGCTTATAGGCATGGGCCATCTCGCCGGTGAAGCGTCCGCAGAACGCCTGTCGCAAGCTGAAGACTATCATGCCGCCCGTTTGGAGGCGGGTGAAGGAGATGTACGACAGGCGAAAGTGTTGCCGCCGGATTCGCTTTACCTGACTCCAAGGGAATTGGAGGCCGGGCTCGCTTCGCGAGCCACCGCACGTTTCTATCCATCCGAACCCAGCGCCGAAGCATTTGACTTGGGAGGCCGTGCTGGCCGTGATTTCGCCCCGGAACGCCTGCACGCAGATATCAATGTATTCGAAGCGGCGATTGCTCATGCCAAGCGTCTCCAATCTGACGGTCGCCCGGTTGTGTTTGCGGCATGGTCGGTTGGTTCAGCAGATCGCCTGATCAATGTCATGGCGGATCACGGCCTGACAGACTTGGCATTGGTGCATTCTCTCGACGCGGCAAAGAAGACTGACTTCACGGTTGTGGAAATCCCTCTGGAGTCAGGGTTCGAGACGCCGGACGTGGCTTTGATCTCGGAAGCCGACATTCTGGGCGACAGGCTGGCCGGGCCTAGGCGCAAGCGGAAGACAGCGAACTTTATATCAGATGCCGCCGCACTCAATCCTGGCGACCTGATCGTGCATATTGATCACGGGGTGGGGCGCTATGTAGGCCTCAAGACGCTGGACCTTACCGGCGCGCCGCATGACTGCCTTCATCTGGAATATGCGGGCGGTGACACAATATTCCTCCCGGTAGAGAATATCGACCTAATTAGCCGGTACGGAGCCGAAGATTCGGAAAACCAACTCGACCGTCTCGGTGGGGCAGGCTGGCAAACGCGTAAGGCCAAAGCCAAGAAGCGCATTCTCGAGATGGCAGCTGAGCTAATGCATATCGCCGCCGCCCGCGAGTTGAAACGAGCAGATGCCGTCAATGCCGGGCAGGGCCTGTATGAAGAATTCGCAGCACGCTTCCCCTATGAAGAGACTGATGATCAGTTGAATGCGATCGAAGATGTCATTGGCGATCTCGCGTCAGGCAAGCCTATGGATCGACTGGTTTGTGGCGATGTCGGTTTCGGCAAGACGGAAGTCGCATTGCGCGGTGCGTTTGTTGCAGCGATGAGCGGTAAGCAGGTCGCGGTGATTGCGCCGACTACGCTGCTCGCGCGTCAGCACTACAAGACATTTGCTGAGCGCTTTGCAGGTTGGCCTTTGAAGGTTCGCCAATTGTCACGACTTGTCGGTGCGAAAGAGGCTGCGGAAACGCGCGATGGGATTGCTGATGGCAGTGTAGATGTGGTGGTGGGCACACACGCAGTGCTCACAAAGACTATTGAGTTCAAGCGCCTCGGTCTGTTGGTAGTGGATGAAGAGCAGCGCTTCGGTGTAAAGCACAAAGAACGACTCAAAGAGTTGAAAGCCGACGTTCACGTCCTAACGCTGTCGGCCACGCCTATTCCGCGTACGTTGCAAATGGCACTTACAGGAATTCGCGATCTGTCGATCATCGCTACGCCGCCGGTCGACCGCCTGTCAGTGCGGACTTACATCACTGAAGAAGACACGGTTACTCTGAGGGAGGCCTTGCTTCGCGAGAAGTATCGTGGCGGACAGGCCTTCTTCGTGGCGCCGCGCATTCAGGACCTGGACAAGCTGGAACGCTTCCTTCACGACAATGTGCCTGAGGTTTCCTATATCGTTGCCCACGGCCAGATGGCGGCAGGCGAACTCGAAGACATCATGACAGCCTTCTATGAGGGCAAGTATGACGTGCTGCTGTCGACGACGATTGTTGAAAGCGGACTGGACATACCACGTGCCAACACATTGATCATACACCGGGCCGACATGTTCGGTCTTGCTCAACTGTATCAGTTGCGCGGCCGGGTCGGCCGATCGAAGCTGCGCGCCTATGCCTATTTCACGACGCCGCGCGACAAGGTGATCACCGAGACGGCTGACCGCCGTTTGAAAATCCTGCAGTCGCTGGACTCTCTGGGCGCGGGCTTCCAGCTAGCCAGCCATGACCTGGACATGCGCGGATCTGGAAACCTTCTTGGCGACCAGCAATCTGGTCATGTGAAGGAAGTTGGCGTGGAACTCTACCAGTCCATGCTGGAAGATGCCGTCAATGCGCTTAAGGCCGGAGCCAGAGATGACGAAGACTTTGCGGATGACTGGTCGCCGCAGATCAATACCGGAGCGGCCGTGCTGATTCCGGAAAGCTATGTAGAAGATCTGAACATTCGGCTTTCCCTGTATCGACGCCTGTCTGAGATTTCGACGGCTGCGGAGCGCGAATCCTTCGCCGCTGAACTGATTGACCGGTTTGGTCCGTTGCCAGATGAAACGAGGCAGTTGCTCGAAGTCACCGCAATAAAGGTACAGTGCAAAGTTCTGGGTATTTCCAAACTGGATGCCGGGCAGAAGGGCGCGGTCTTTGCCTTCCGCGAAGATACGGCACTCGATCCTGCGCGTTTGCTGGACGTTGTACGCAGTCGGCCGTCCCAGTTGCGGATCAGACCGGACTCCAAATTGGTTCACTCAGGACTTGGCGGCACACCCGAACAGCGTTTGTCGGGAATTCGTAGCTTTCTGAAAGAGCTCGAGGCTGCGGCTGGCCTGGTTCCGGCCTAGGCGGTTCTGGCTTTTTGGTAGACACCTGACCGAGCTTCAGACAACAGTCTGCGAGCGTCATGATAAGCGCGCTTTTCGGTAATGCGCCAGCCAAGACGTGCTGCAAGGTCTGGTGCCACCGCTTCCAACTCTCGAAACAAGCGTTCGCAGATTTGGACAGCACCTTTGTAGCCTGTCGCGGACAAGCTGATGGCAAACGTGTCCGGGTCGATGGTCACAGGTAGGTCTGTTTCTCGCATGTTTGACAGGACTACATTGGCGACGAGTTTTTTCTGGCGATGTGCAAGGCGATCATGTTGCGGATCGCAAATGACCAGAAGAGACAGCGGATCCCCTCGGTCTGCTGAAAGCTCGATCTGGTTCTGAAGATGCGCCTCAAAAAAGGTCTGGGAAAAGAGACCGGTTTCTGAATGGCAAATTGCTGACATGGACATGTTGTCTTTGACTTTAAGCGATTGCACTGCGGCACGTCGACCGTAGGCGTCGACATGAGCCGCCAGATCATGGGCGGGCGTGCAGGGTTCGAACACGTGAGACATGTATCGAATGATAGTTTCCAAACTATGCGAGGGTTCTGTGCCTTCACTGAGTAATCCGAGCAGAGGCGTATGTTCAAAATGCTCAATGGAAGCCGTCACCCAGTTGGCGAGCTTATGCAGGCTTCGAGGTTCCGACGGGATATCGAGCAAGATGGCTGCAAAGGCTCTTTGCCTGACATAGTCTGCCGCAGTATGGGCACTGAAGGCAGCCGTGACGGTAATTCCGCGTTCGCCGAGCGCAGCCTGCAATGCAAGAAAGCGTGAAGACCCATCCCCGAGATAGAGGAGGTCCGGCACCGTCTCAGCGGAGGGCTCGGGCAATGTCACTCCGAAAGTAGCAGCCGTTTCCCGGCGCAAGCGCAATTCCGACATGCGGGCGCTGCGCCGTGTGATGGCGTCGAGCCTCCCTCTCAGGACGGATAAATCGCGGTCACGCGGGATGAAGACAGCATTGGCAAAATATCCAGCCAAAGCCGGGTCACCCAGAATCAGAATTGGCCGAATTGATTGGCCAATGTCTTTGATAAACTGGATCAACGTGTTCTCATCGAGGCTTTGTGTATCCAGGAGCAATGCTTCCGATGACGAATATGAGATCGGTAAGTCTGCCCGAAACGGGCGCATGCGACCCGACCGGAGGCGTGACAGGATCATCTCCAGACGCGCACCTGCAGCCAATACTTCTATCGGTGGGTCAAGGTATGCGAGGTGGTTCATATGGCTCGTAAGGATTGTGTCGGGCGACGTTGCGGTACCCCTTCCTTTTGAGCCGCGCCGGCTTAATGATCCGCTAAATTGACCCGGTGAGACAAAAATAAAAGGTAGGATATGTCATGGCTCAAGGACCGTTGAATGGCGTTCGGATTGTAGAGTTCGCAGGTATTGGACCTGGACCCTTTTGCGGCATGCTGTTGTCTGATCTTGGCGCAGATGTGATTCGGATTGATCGGAAGGGTGATGGTCGCCCTGGCCGCGCAGCTGATGTGATGAGCCGGGGGCGCCGGTCCATCGGACTCAACCTGAAAGATTCTGCTGATGTCGAAACTGCGTTGAAGCTGATCGAGAAAGCTGATGGGTTGATCGAGGGTTTCCGACCCGGCGTCATGGAGCGCAACGGTCTCGGGCCTGATGTCGCGCTCGCCCGCAATCCGAAGCTGGTTTACGGGCGCATGACGGGATGGGGACAGACCGGCGCGCTGTCGCATGCTGCGGGACATGACCTCAACTATATCGCCATTACAGGTGCACTTCATGCGATGGGCGATGGCGACGGTCGCCCGCGTCCGCCGCTCAATCTTGTTGGCGACTATGGAGGCGGCGCGCTCTATTTGGCGATGGGCCTGCTGGCTGGCATCGTGAATGTGAAAAATGGCGGCGAAGGCCAAGTTATTGATGTGGCGATGTCTGATGGTGCGGCTTCACTGGCGACCATGTTCTACGGAATGAAAGCGATGGGTCTCTGGACTGATGACAGAGAGGCAAACCTTCTCGATGGCGGAGCGCATTTCTATGACACGTATGAGTGCAGCGATGGCAAATGGGTATCGATCGGATCGATCGAGCCACAATTTTACGCTCTGCTACTGGAAAAAGCGGGTCTGACCGATCCCGGCTTTCAAGCTCAAATGGACCGCTCGAAGTGGCCTGATCTGAAGCAAAAGATCATGGCGGTGTTCAAGACCAAAACGCGCGATGAGTGGTGTGAGATAATGGAAGGCACTGACATCTGTTTTGCGCCAGTCCTCTCCATGTCGGAAGCGCCATCCCATAAGCACAATGTGGACCGTCAGACGTTTGTGGAGATCGAGGGAGTGGTTCAGCCTGCGCCCGCACCGCGATTCTCCGCGACGCCCGGGGCCATCCAGGGGCGGCCAGCTGGATTGGGGGAACATTCTGGTGAGATCCTCAAAGATTGGGGAATTCAATAGACCGAGTTCGCCTCATAGATGAATGGGAGGCAACCGGACGAACTGCAAGCCGTTCAGGTTGACCCTGCTAGTGAATGTCTTGTTGGGCACAGGTCCTGGGCAATTTGTCTGGACGTCTGCTCAACGTCCTTCTTGCTGAACTTGGTCGTCCTGCGGGACGACCATTTTTCTTGCGCCAGGTGGCATTGTCCTTACGCTTGCGAAAAAAGCATCAAGAAGAACGAGGCGTCATGAAACATCTTCCCTATATTCTGCCCGCTCTGCTGCTGGGGGCCTGTGGCGCGGACATCCAACCGGAAGAACCGGCCACACCGCGCGAAATTCATGAACGCGTTCTTGTGATGGATTCGCATCTGGACACGCCCGCAAATTTCTCAAAACCGGACTTCGATATTCTCGCTGACAACCCTTCGCGAATTGGACAAGTTCAAGTCGACCTGCCCAAAATGGAGCGAGGGGGGCTTGATGGCGGGTTCTGGGTGATATTCACCCCGCAGGGGCCTTTGGATGAAGCGTCGTATGAGGCGGCGAAACAGGCAGCGTTCACACGATCAGACGATATCCTCGCAATGGTCGAGGCCCATCCGGACGCATTCGAACTGGCCTACACGGCTGATGATGCTGAGCGCATCGTTGCGGAGGGCAAGCGGATCGTCTTCCAGTCGATCGAGAACAGCTACCCGCTCGGCACTGACCTGACCGTGCTTGAGGATTTCTATGAACGTGGTGTGCGACTCGTTGGGCCGGTGCATTTTCGGGACAACCAATTTGCGGACAGCGCCACAGATTTGTCAGCGACGGACCTCGGTGGGCTAACTCCGCTTGGAGAAGAATTGGTCCGGGAGGCCAATCGGCTCGGCATGATGGTGGATGGCTCGCATGCCGCCGACTCGGCCGTTGAAGACATCATGGAAATCTCCACGACTCCGATCGTGCTGTCACATTCCGGCGTGAAAGCCCTGTACGACCATCCCCGGAACATTCCGGATGATCTGTTGCGGCGTGTCGCGGAAAACGGCGGCGTTATCCAGATGAATGCCCTTGGATCATATATCGAGAATCTCGAGCCCCCTGCAGAACGCACGACCGCGCTGGAAGAACTGGCTGCCTCGTATGAGGGACGTTCGCCTTTCGACCTTACCGACGAAGAGCGCAAGCAGTACATGGAACGCCGTGGCGAAATCGATTCGGCCTATCCAATGCCGCTTTCCTCGTTTGAAGTGTTCATGGAGCAAATGCTGTATGCGCTTGAGATCGTTGGACCGGAACATGTCGGTATGGGCGCAGATTGGGATGGCGGCGGCGGCGTTGCCGGCATGGAGGACGTCTCTCTCTTGCCAAAGGTGACGGAACGCCTGCTGGAAGAGGGCTATACAGAAGCTGACCTGGAGAATATCTGGG
This sequence comes from Hyphomonas sp. UBA3195, assembly GCF_002366485.1. NCBI lineage: Bacteria > Pseudomonadati > Pseudomonadota > Alphaproteobacteria > Hyphomonadales > Hyphomonadaceae > Hyphomonas > Hyphomonas sp. UBA3195. The sequence goes on along the minus strand of NZ_DEXB01000001.1, from coordinate 24,362 downwards.
GCGGAAACCTGCTTCGAATCATGCGCCAGGCCGAGGCAGCAAAGGCCCAATAGGCTCATCAGGCCGGACTGAAGAAATTCGACCAGCGGTGACGTTGGAGTCTTGCAAAGAGACAGACCTCTATGTATGAGGCCTCTTTCCAATTCACGCGCATTTCGCGCCAAACCACTGGATACCTGTTATGGCAGTTCCAAAGAGCAAGATCTCGAAGTCGCGCCGCGGCATGCGCCGCTCGCACGACCGGCTGGATATGAACACATATATCGAAGATGCGGAATCCGGTGAACTGCGCCGTCCGCACCACATCGACCTGAAAACCGGCATGTATCGCGGGCGTCAGGTTCTTGAGCCACGTGACGATATCTAAACGACCCGCTGTTGCGCTTTTGAGCGCGCAGCCTTAAGGGTGCGAGCGCTTCCTGCCAGAGCAGGGGGCGCTTTTTTTATTTCTAGGCGCAAAGGTACAGCCACTCATGAGCGAGATCATCGACATCCATGCCCGGGAAATCCTGGATAGCCGAGGCAACCCAACCGTCGAAGTTGATGTGACGCTGGAAGATGGCTCTCTCGGCCGCGCGGCAGTCCCTTCTGGCGCTTCTACGGGTGCGTATGAGGCCCATGAACAGCGTGATGGGGACAAGGCGCGTTATCTCGGCAAGGGCGTGCTGAAGGCCGTTGACGCCGTGAATGGTGAAATCTTCAACGAACTGGCTGGTCTGGACGCAACCGAACAGCGCATGATCGACATGTTGATGATCGATCTGGATGGAACGGAAAACAAGTCCCGCCTCGGCGCGAATGCGATTCTGGGCGTCTCCATGGCACTTGCAAAAGCTGCTGCCGAGAGCTCGGCTATGCCCCTCTACCGATATGTGGGTGGACCCAATGCCCGCGTTCTGCCGACGCCGATGATGAACATCATCAATGGCGGCGCGCATGCTGACAATCCGATCGACATCCAGGAATTCATGGTCATGCCAGTCAGCGCAGAGAGCCTCTCTGAATCCGTGCGCATGGGTGCCGAAGTCTTCCATGCGCTGAAGAAAACCCTGAGTGATGCAGGCCACAATACCAATGTCGGCGACGAAGGCGGGTTTGCACCCAATCTGGCATCTACTGACGAAGCCATCGGTTTTGTGATGAAGGCTATTGAGAAGGCGGGATACAAACCTGGAGAGGACATGGCATTGGCGCTCGATGCGGCCTCTACAGAGTTCTACAAGAACGGCAAATATGAGCTTGCCGGGGAAGGGAAATCCCTCGGCTCCGACGAATTCGCAGCCTACCTGGCCGATCTTTGCGCCCGCTATCCCATCATCTCCATTGAAGATGGTATGGCCGAAGATGATTGGGATGGCTGGGTCGCCTTGACCGAATCAATCGGTGACAGGGTTCAGCTAGTGGGCGACGATCTGTTCGTAACCAATCCGGATCGTTTGTCTATCGGCCTTCAAAAAGGCGCGGCGAACTCCATTCTGGTGAAGGTCAATCAGATCGGCACATTGTCCGAAACGCTCGACGCGGTCGAATTGGCGCATCTTCATGGCTATACGGCGGTCATGTCCCACCGTTCTGGCGAGACAGAGGACGCAACGATCGCAGACCTCGCCGTTGCGACCAATTGCGGACAGATCAAGACGGGGTCTCTTTCTCGTTCCGACCGTATTGCCAAATACAACCAGCTGATTCGCATAGAAGAAGAGCTGGGACCTGTTGGTATCTTTGCCGGCCGCTCGCGCATCAACGCTGCCTAGCGGTCTGGGCCCGTCAATCGGGCCGGCGGCGATCACGCTCTCTTAACCATAACCGGATTAGGTGAGGTTATGAAATCGCGACTCGAGGCCGCCGGCCTGTCTCTTCTTGTGCTTTATTTCGCCTACCACGCGTTTGCGGGGGAGAAGGGGCTTGGGCGTTGGTCCGATGCCCAGATGGAGTTGGAGGATCGCAAGGCTGAACTCGCCAACCTCGAGAGCGACTTGAATCGTCTCCAGGTCGATATCAGACGCCTGACTCCGGGATCGGTGGATCCTGATTTCGTGGAAGCCATGGCGCGGGACAAGCTGGCTTTTGTCTATCCGAATGAAATTGTTCTCGTCTCTTCGGAACCAAGCTCTGCAAATTGACATAGTTGTTCTGACTTGTCGTTGCGTAATCGCGCATACATAAGTCTGGAAAAGGGTTGGAGCGAACTTATGGCGACTAAAGCAAGAAGTACCAAAAAGGCACCTTCAAAGACCAGCAAGGCGGAGATGCTGAAATATTATCGGGCCATGCTCCTGATACGCCGGTTTGAGGAAAAAGCCGGACAGCTTTACGGCATGGGCAAGATTGCTGGTTTCTGTCACCTTTACATTGGCCAGGAAGCGGTCGTGACGGGCATGCAAGCCTGTTTGAAGGATGGCGACCAGATCATCACAGGGTATCGCGATCATGGTCACATGTTGGCATGCGACATGGACCCACGTGGTGTGATGGCGGAACTCACAGGTCGCATCGGCGGGCTTTCCAAAGGGAAGGGCGGATCGATGCACATGTTTTCCAAGGAAAAGAATTTCTATGGAGGCCATGGGATCGTTGGAGCTCAGGTTCCGATTGGCACCGGCCTTGGATTCGCCAACAAATATCGCGGAACGGACAACGTTGCCCTTGCATATTTCGGGGACGGCGCCGCCAATCAGGGGCAGGTCTACGAAGCATTCAACATGGCGTCGCTCTGGGATCTGCCAGTCGTCTATGTCATCGAGAATAACATGTACGCGATGGGCACAAGTGTGGCGCGGCACGCCTCGGAAACCGAACTCTACAAGCGCGGCATTTCATTCGAAATCGAAGGCGAGGAAGTCGATGGCATGGATGTCATGGCTGTGCGCGAAGCAGGCGAAAAAGCCGTCAAATATGCTCGTTCCGGAAAAGGTCCGTACATACTGGAAATGAAGACTTATCGGTATCGCGGCCACTCCATGTCGGACCCTGCCAAATACCGGAAACGGGAAGAAGTCGACGACATCCGATCGCACCACGATCCAATCGAGGGCCTGAAGGGCCAGCTTCTTGAACTGGGACATGCAAGCGAAGACGAACTCAAGAACATCGACAAAGAGATCAAGGGCATCGTCAAGGAAGCCGCCGACTATTCTCTTGAGAGCCCGGAGCCCGATCCATCCGAACTCTGGACTGACGTCCTGAAAGACGTCGAGGTCGCCTGATGCCAGGAAAGAAAGCACCTCGACTGTCCGCCATCCTGTTTTCCGGAGCACATTAATGTCCGTAGATATTCTCATGCCCGCCCTGTCTCCGACCATGGAAGAGGGCACATTGTCGAAATGGTTGAAGCAGGAGGGGGACACTGTCTCCTCCGGCGACATCATTGCCGAAATCGAAACTGACAAAGCCACAATGGAAGTCGAAGCGGTGGACGAGGGCGTTTTGGCCAAGATCCTCATTCCCGAAGGCACCGAAGGCGTAAAGGTCAATGCCGTCATTGCCGTGCTCGCAGAGGAAGGCGAAGATGCCGCCAAGGTGGAAGCCAAAGGCGATGCTGGCGGCCAGGCCACCGAAGAGCCGGCCGACTCTGGTGAGGGTATGAAAACAGAGGAGACGGGCGACGAAGTCGAGGCTCCGAAGGCTGCCGTTTTGTCAGACCCGAGCATCCCCGAAGGCACTTCCTTTACCGACACGACGGTGCGGGACGCATTGCGCGACGCCATGGCTGAAGAGATGCGCCGTGACGAATCCGTTTTCGTAATGGGTGAAGAGGTGGCCGAGTATCAAGGTGCCTATAAGGTCACACGGGAACTGCTTCAGGAATTCGGCGCACGCCGTGTGGTGGATACACCGATCACGGAACATGGGTTTGCCGGGCTTGGGGTAGGGGCCGCCTTTGCAGGACTCAAACCCATCGTCGAATTCATGACCTTCAATTTCGCCATGCAGGCCATCGACCAGATCATCAACTCGGCGGCCAAGACCCTATACATGTCAGGTGGCCAGATGGGCTGTCCCATCGTATTCCGTGGCCCCAACGGCGCCGCATCGCGCGTGGGCGCACAGCACAGTCAGGACTATTCGGCATGGTATGGCCAGATCCCTGGGCTGAAAGTGGTTGCGCCATATGACGCCGCCGACGCGAAAGGCCTGCTCAAGGCGGCTATCCGCGATCCGAACCCGGTCGTATTCCTTGAACATGAGCTACTGTACGGAAACAGTTTCCCGGTTCCTGATCTCGACGATCATGTCCTGCCTATCGGCAAGGCGGCCATTAAGCGATCCGGCTCAGACGTAACGCTCGTCGCGCATTCCCGAATGGTTGGATTTGCGCTGCAGGCCGCCGAGACGCTTGCAGAGCAAGGCATTGACGCAGAAGTCATAGACCTGCGTACAATCCGTCCGCTCGACACAGAAACAGTGATCGAAAGCGTGAAGAAAACCAATCGCATTGTCTGTTGTGAAGAAGGCTGGCGTTTCTTCGGCGTCGGGGCGGAGATTGCGGCCACAGTGACGGCCGAAGCGTTTGATTATCTCGACGCACCACCTGCCCGTGTCCATCAAAAGGATGTGCCCCTGCCTTATGCGGCCAATCTGGAGGCGATGAGCCTTCCGAATGCCGATGATATTGTCGAAGCTGCGCGGAGAGTTTGCTATGTCGACTGAGAAACGAGAACTCAAATCGCCGCCATCTGTTGAGGGCGCTGACATCGCTCAGGAAATGATCCGGTTCTGGATCGCAGACAATACAGACCATGTAAGCCTGCGTGTCGGCGAAGCAGCTGATCCGGCGACGGAGCCAACCATGTGGGGCTTCATCCTGGGCGACATCGCCAAGCATGTCACCGACGCTTTCAAGGATCATCATCCAGACGGCCCTGAAAAGGAAGAGATCATCAAGGAGATCGTGACCGGCTTCCTGAATCGCATCCAGTTCGGCCCGAAATCACCGGGCGATGTCCAAAAGATGGGGGACTGATATGGCTATCAATATCACCATGCCCGCCCTGTCTCCGACAATGGAAGAGGGTACGCTTGCAAAATGGTTGGTAAAGGAAGGTGACACCGTTTCCTCCGGTGACATCATTGCCGAGATTGAGACCGACAAAGCTACGATGGAAGTCGAGGCAGTGGATGAAGGTGTTGTCGCCAAGATCCTCATTGAGGCCGGTGCGGAAGGCGTAAAGGTCAATGAAGTGATCGCCATCCTTGCCGAGGAAGGTGAAGACGCCTCCTCAGTCAAAGCGCCCGCCAAGTCAAATGCACCGAAAGACAAGGCAGAAGCCGCGCCTAAACCGGAAGAACCGAAACCGGCCGCCATGGTAGAGACTACTGCCCCGGCAAAGAAAGCGGACAGCGCAGCTACGCCTTCCAAGTCACCCCTGCCATCCGCAACCTCATCAGATGGCCGCATCAAGGCCAGCCCCTTGGCACGCCGGATTGCGGAGATGAAAGGTCTAGACCTTTCGGGACTGACGGGGACTGGTCCGCGCGGCCGGATCATCAAGCGCGACGTCGAGAACGCCAAAGCCGCACCGTCTGGCGCGAGCGCGGGGGCTGCAACCCAACCGGATGGCCTAATCCTGCCGCAGGTCCTGGACGATCGGGTCTATGCGCCTGACAGTTATGAACTCGTGCCACTGGACGGCATGCGCAAGACTGTCGCCAAGCGTCTGACGACCAGCTTCATGCAGGTTCCGCATTTCCCGCTGAATATCGATCTTGAGCTCGATCATCTGCTTGCGAGCCGTGCTGCGATCAATGCTGCGGCACGCGAAGGCGTGAAGGTTTCGGTCAATGATATGCTCATCAAGGCTGCCGCCATGGCTCTGATGGACGAGCCGGATTGCAATGCATCCTATACCGACAAAGGTATCGCCTATCACAAGCATGCCAATGTTTCGGTTGCTGTCGCGATTGAAGGAGGCCTGATCACGCCAGTTGTGTTCAGCGCGGAGACCAAAGGCCTGGCAGAGATATCGGAAGAGATGAAGGATCTTGCGACCCGGGCGCGGGAGCGGAAGCTGAAGCCGCAGGAATATAGCGGCGGCACATTTAGTATTTCCAATCTCGGCATGTTCGGAATCAAGAGCTTTGCCTCAATTATCAATCCACCTGAAGGCATGATCCTGTCAGTCGGCGCGGGTGAAAAGCGCGCTATCGTCGACGCCAAGGGAAATATTGTTGCCCGTACCGTCATGACGGTAACGCTCACCTGTGACCACCGCGTGGTTGGTGGGGCGGAGGGAGCCAAATGGCTTCAGGCTTTCAAACGGTATGTTGAAACCCCCGAAGCCATGCTGCTCTGATGACGCGGCTCGGGATGATGCTTGTCAGCCTGACCCTCCTCGCCGGATGCTCCGAGGAAAGCGTTTCCACGGACAATTCGTCGGGCATGAATGAGGCGGATATTCGCATGATCGCTGGCGAGCTTGCGATCCAGAAAGGCATCAGCCTTTTGTGCGACAGGGAGGCTACAGACCAGCTTTCGGAGTACATGGAAGACCTGCGCTACGAAGGACTAGCTCGGGAGCTTCGCGAAGATGTTGCCGCTGACAGCGTTGTTCTGATGAACAAGATTTCTGTGGAAGAACCGGAATACATTTGCACGCCTGAAATGTTCGAGAGCGCGGATTTGCGCGTCTCCCAGGCGCTTCTGGCATGGGATGAAATGAGAGGAATTACCCAATGAGTACGCAGTACGACCTCATCGTGATCGGATCCGGGCCCGGCGGGTATGTTTCGGCCATTCGCGCGTCGCAGCTGGGCATGAAGACGGCCATCGTCGAACGTGAAAGCCTCGGTGGGATTTGTCTGAACTGGGGCTGTATCCCGACCAAAGCGCTGCTGCGGTCGGCGGAAGTCCTGCACCTGGCCAAGAACGCAAAGGAATTCGGTCTGAAAATCGACAAGGCCGATTTTGACCTCGATGCTGTCGTGAAGCGTTCACGCGGCGTGGCGAACCAGCTATCGACCGGAGTCAAATTCCTGATGAAGAAAAACAAGATCGACGTTATCGAAGGCACCGCCCGTCTCGAAAAAGGTACGCAGGCACCAAAAGTCATCGTCAAAGGCAAAGATGGCAAGGAAACGTCCTTCCAAGCCAAGCACGTCATGTTGGCGACGGGCGCGCGGGCGCGGGACATCCCGCAAGCCGGTCTGGTTGCAGACAAGAAACTGATCTGGACTTATCGTGAAGCCATGACGCCGGATGTCATGCCAAAGCGGCTGTTGGTCATAGGATCAGGTGCGATCGGCATTGAATTCGCTAGTTTCTATCATGAACTGGGTGCAGAGGTGACAGTCGCTGAAGTGATGGATCGCATTCTGCCGGTGGAAGACGAGGAAATTTCGAAACTCGCGGAAAAGGACTTCAAGAAGCAAGGCCTGAACATTGTTACAGGCGCGAAAGTCGAAAATCTGAAAGCGGGCAAGTCCACCGTTACAGCAGAAATTACAGACAAGTCCGGCAAGAAGGAAAACAAGGAATTCGACCGGGCGATTCTCGCAGTTGGGATTGTCGGCAATGTTGAAGATCTTGGCCTCGGAGATCTGGGCGTAAAGGTCGAGAAGACCCATGTGACCGTGGACAATTTTGGCCGTACCGGGGTCAAAGGTCTATACGCAATCGGCGATCTGACGGGCCCGCCATGGTTGGCCCACAAGGCCTCTCATGAAGGTGTGGTTTGTGTGGAAGGTATCGCCGGGGCCAATCATGCCGAACCCTTTGATCCCTGGAACGTTCCAGGCTGCACTTACGCGCACCCGCAGGTCGCCAGCGTCGGTCTGACTGAAAAAGCCGCAAAGGAAAAAGGCTACGATATCAAGGTTGGCCGCTTCCCCTTCATCGGCAATGGCAAGGCCATAGCAATGGGCGCCTCTGAAGGCCTCGTAAAAACCATCTTCGACAAGAAGACCGGGGAATTGCTCGGCGCGCACATGATCGGCGCAGAAGTCACCGAACTGATCCAGGGCTATGTTATCGCGCGCCAGGGTGAGTTGACCGAGCAGGATCTCGCTCACACAATCTTCCCGCATCCGACCATTTCGGAGAGCATGCATGAATCCGTTCTGGATGCCGAAGGCCGTGTGATACATATCTAGGGACCAGTCGCACCGTGCGACGGTCGCGGGGGCGTTCCATGAAACTCAAAATCGGTCCGGGTGCTCTTGTCGCCGCGGGCTTCATTGGACCTGGCACGGTCACTGCTTGCACGCTCGCCGGCGCAAATTTCGGCTATGCCCTCATCTGGGCGTTGGTCTTCGCCACCTTTGCCACAATCATCTTGCAAGAGATGGCGGCCCGACTTGGCATCGTTTCCGGCAAGGGATTGGCAGCCGCCATGACCGCCCCCGAAAATGGGCCGATCATCAGATGGTCCATAATAGTTCTTGGCGTTTCGGCACTCGCTGTCGGTAATTCAGCTTACGAGGCAGGAAATCTTGCTGGTGGAGCGTTGGGGCTTGAGGCTCTGGTGGGATCCTTCGGCATTTCACACAAACTGATTGTATTGGTTCTAAGCACAGTTTCTGGCGGATTTCTTCTGTTTGGACACTACCGGCATATCGAAAAACTGCTGATTAGCCTGGTTCTGCTCATGAGCGTCGCCTTTGCAGGCAGTGTCCTCATCACGCGACCTGATATGTCCGCATGGTTTGGAGGTCTGTGGCCGACCGTACCCGATTCTGGATTGCTGGCAGCCATCGCTTTGATTGGCACGACCATCGTTCCGTACAATCTGTTTCTCCACGCCTCGACGGTTCGTGACAAGTGGCCAGACAGGTCTGCGACGGCGTTGCGAGCGGCGCGAACGGACACGGCTATATCAATCGGTTTGGGCGGGATCGTCTCCATTCTGGTTTTGTCGACCGCAGCGGCTAGCCTGTTCGGATCAGGCATAGCTGTCAGTTCTGCCGCTGATATGGCATCTTCAATCGAGCCAGCCTACGGGCCGTTTGCAAAATATCTGGTTGGCGTCGGCCTATTCGGCGCCGGACTTTCGTCATCAATTACCGCGCCGTTAGCGACATCCTATGCCTTGTCCGAGTTCGGCGGCTTCCCACGTAATGGTCGCGTGTTTCGCGGCATTGCGCTCACCGTTCTAATCGTTGGGACCGCTGTCGCTTTGCTAGGCGTCCGCCCCATAAGCATCATACTTTTCGCGCAGATTGCGAATGGGCTGATATTGCCAATTATCGCAGTGTTCCTGCTTATCGCAATGAACCGACGCAGATTGTTGGGTGACCACGTCAATTCATGGCTGACCAACTTACTGGGCATGGCAGTCGTCGTAATTACCTTTGGCCTTGGCTTGCGCCTTATCCTGAGAGCCCTAAATGTGTGGTCATGAGCCGCACAATTTGTCTGAACTCTGATATCGGGGAATTGCCGGGCGAAACTGGTCGCGCAATGGATCGTGCAATCCTTGATGTGGTCAGCCGGTGCAGTATCGCCTGCGGCGGCCACGCTGGTGACGATGATAGTATGCGAGCGACGCTGAAAGCTGCCAAGGCGCGCCACGTGGTCGTCGGTGCGCATCCATCTTATCCGGACAGGCAAAACTTCGGGCGCAAAAGCATGAAGATGCCGCAAGATGTACTGGAATCATCGCTCCGTCAGCAGGTGAGAGCGCTTGGCAGTTTTGCGAGAGGTCAAGGCATAGCGATCGACCATCTCAAACCCCATGGCGCATTGTACAATGACGCTTCGCGGGATCCCACGCTTGCAGAATTCATCGTGCGCCTCACACGTGAAGCACGCATACGGGCCGTAATTGGGCCGCCTGATTCCATGCTGGCCAAGATTGCCCACGCTACGGGCACTGATTTTCTGGCCGAAGGCTTTGCGGACCGCACATACGCCCGCGATGGCTCGCTACTCGCGCGAGGTGAGTCAGGTGCAGTGATCCACGAGGCGGATGCTCAAGCAGCGCAGGTAATAAGCATAATCGAGGACAGCACGGTCATAGCCGCGGACAACCAAGTGATTTCTCTCCAAGTGGACACAATCTGTCTTCACGGAGATACTGCAGGAGCAGTCCAATCCGCACTCGCACTCAGAGAAGCGCTTCACTCACGGGGTATCGAAATCAAGGCACAGGCCGCGCCGTGAAGGCACCGGTTATCGTGCCATGCGGTGACGATGCGCTGAGGCTTGTCATGCGGGCGACGGAAGACCGTCAGGCTATTGCACGCGCCCTGCGTGGCAGCCGCATTTGGGATGAGGTTGTGATCGGTCGGGAAAGTGTAACGGTTCAATTTGACCCTTCCGCCCTAGGCCCAGCCAAGGCGCTGGCCATGTTGAAACAAGCGGTAATGGCTGACATTAACGCGGCAGTTGTCGACGCGCCGAATTTAAAGTTGCTGGTACGGTCTGATGAGGCCAATGCGCCCGACCTTGCGGACTGTGCGGCGGCGAACAACTGCTCTAGCAATGAGTTTCTAAATATCTTGGTTCGCTCGAATTTAAGTGTCGACATGCTCGGATTCGCGCCCGGTTTTGCGTATCTGTCGGGTGTCGATCCAAATCTGTTGGGGGGTAGGCTGGATCACCCCCGTCAGCGGGTCAAAGCCGGTTCTATTGGCTTTATCAAAGGCTATCTCGGCATTTATGCTCTGGACGGGCCAGGGGGCTGGCCAATTATTGGCCGGACCGATGCGATGCTCTTCGACAAAACGGCGCGAGATCCTTTTGTCCTCTCGCCGGGTGCCGAAGTTCAAATAGAGTGGGTCTGACGTGACGCTTCGCATCATGAATGCCGGGCCACAGGCGACCCTGCAGGGCAACCAGAGAGCGGGATATCGCTATTCTGGTATTCCGTCATCCGGGCCTGCTGACCCCGTTTCCCATGCGATCGCAAACCATCTGGTTGGGAATCACGCGAGCACGACCGGAATCGAGATCACCTATGGACCCTTCTCGGTAGAGTTTCAGGCATCCGCAGCAATCGCGCTTACCGGAGCGGTGGCTCCGACCAGCTTGAATGGTCGTGTGGTTTCATTTCACGAGACACTCTTCGTCAAGCAGGGCGATTTTCTGGAAGTCGGCCGTCCGGACCATGGGCTGCGAACCTATCTGGCGATCTCTGGTGGAGTTGTGGGTGATGAGTTCCTGGAGAGCGAGTCCACCTATATTCCTGCAGGCTTGGGTGGTTTTGATGGCCGGGCGCTCCGGTCTGGGGATGTGGTTGAAACGAGCCCCCGCACAAAACCCCGCCGGGAAACGACACCTGAAACGCTGCTGTTTCCACTCGGCAACAGTTTTGCTCTGCGGGCGAGCGAAGGGCCTGACTATACAGACGACTGCACTCATCTTTGGACGGAGCAATACAAGGCAACACGCCGAGCTAGCAGAATTGGTATCGAGCTGGATGGCGCGTTTCCCAAAATAGATTCCATCGAAAACCTGCCGAGCGCCGGAATTTTCCCTGGCGCATTGCAGTTGCCGCCGCAGGGAAGGGGGTTCCTACTATTACCAGACTGTCAGACCACAGGAGGTTATCCGCACATTCTGCAGGTTAACCGGTCTGACCGACACCTACTGGGTCAGATCCGGCCCGGCGATTCTATCTTGTTCCTGCACAGGACGCGGGAGCAAGCGGCCGACGATCTGATAAAGAAGCAGAAATTGATTGCATCCTGGATCGGTGGGTTCCGAGTGTAGCCGAGCTGGCCGCACGTTCGAAGTGTAAACAAAACCTTGATAGAGGGTGTTGTGCAATTTCCGGGAGCCGTTCATGGAAGGCGATCAGTACATGATGTGCGCCGTCTCTGAGCATCGCGCCAATGAACGTTGATGCCGGTCCGCCAAGTTGTCGTGGAATGCTAATCCATGAATCGCATAATCATCATTATGGGAAATGATGCTGATGTATTATTTAATGAAATCAAGGCGCAAGCCATCATGCCCAGGTATCACGCCGGTCGGAAGTTCTTTGCAGAGCGTTTGGTAATCCATGTCGACATGCATGTTCGTCAGTACTGCCAGGCGCGGCGATATATCCGCGATCCACTCCAATGCCTGATCAAGATTTGCATGCGATGGGTGCGGCGCGTACCGCAATGCGTCGATGATGAGTGTATCACTCCCCTTCAGTGCTTCCAGCGTTTCTTCTGGTAGTCCGTTAACGTCATTACAGTAGGCGAGATTACCTATACGAAAACCGAGGCAGCGAATGCGGCCATGCTCCATATCGAGTGGCAAGAATTCAATACCGCCGCCGGCACCGGAAATCTTAACCAACTCGAGCGGCACAAGTTCATCTTGCAGGTCCAGGATCGACGGGTAACCACCCTTCCCCTCGAAACAATATGAAAACCGTTCTGTCAGAGTGCCGCGAGTTTCAGCGCTCAGATAAGTGGGTATTGGCTTGCGTTGGCGAATGCAGATCGGTCGCACATCATCAATTCCGTGGCTCTGGTCGGCATGGTCATGCGTATACAGGATCGCGTCCAGGTGGCCGATCTGTTCGGCAAGCAACTGTTCTCGCAGATCTGGCGACGTATCGATCAGGACATTTGTGGATGCGCCATGAGCGTCGAACGACTGAACGAGCGCCGAGCATCGCAGGCGGCGATTTTTTGGTTCCGTTGGATCGCACGCGCCCCAATCGCCACCGACGCGTGGAACGCCGCCGGATGAGCCCGTGCCCAGCAGTGTGAAGATACCTGTCGCCATCAGTTCGGTATTCTCGAGAAAAAGCGCATGGCGTTGTCGGTCGTTGTTTTCAGGACGTCGTCGAGTGGAATACTCTTTAGGCTCGCGAGCGCTTCAGCAACGTGAATGAGATAGGAGGGTTCATTGCGTCGGCCGCGCATCGGCACCGGCGCGAGATAAGGACAGTCAGTTTCAAGGATCAGGCGGTCCATCGGGACATCTGTAATCACTTCCCTGACTTCCCGCGCGCTCTTGAAGGACAGTATGCCTGATACGGACACGAATCCTCCAAGGTCGAGGCCGCGCTGGGCCAGCCGCGCGCCACCCGTATAGCAATGCAACAGCGGGACGAAACTTCCCTTTTCGAACTCCTCTTCAAGGATATCGCCCATCATTTCATCAGCTTCACGTGTGTGCAGGATGAGCGGCAGGCCCGTCTGTCTGGCCGCTTCGACATGCGTTCTCAGACTGTTTATCTGTGCATCCTCTGCGCTGTAGCCATAATGGAAATCGAGGCCGGTTTCGCCTATGGCAACCACATTGGGATCCGCCGCCCCGTTGACCAGATCATTGACCGACAGATCGGTGAAATCCTTGCTGTGATGAGGATGGACGCCGATCGAGCACCAGATGCCCGGATGTGCCTGCGCAATCGACCTGACTGCCTCGAAATTGTCGAGACGATCACAGATTGCGAGCATACGCTTCACACCGGCCTCGTCAGCCCGTGTGAGCACGTCGCCCAGATCGTCGGCAAACGTCTCGCCGTGCAAATTCACATGCGTATCAAACATAGCTGACGACTTAATGCGCCTTTGCAGCGCTATAAAGCCCTGCAATCAGCTTGGATGCCGTTTGAGCAGGATCCATCTTCAGGGCGCGCGCTTCGCCAGCGAGCCGGGATACTTCCAGCCAAGCCTTGGCTGCGGCGGGCTCCTGTTCTGCGCGCTGCGCCAGCCATGTCAGAATTTCCTCCTGAAACGCCTGCATGGCGGTATCGTCAGCACTTGCTGTCTGGAGCGCGTCCGTCACTAGCCCGTCATTCGGTCTCGGCAGGCTGCGCAAAAGGACCTTGGCCGCGTGAGATGCCGCGAGACCTGCCGGCGTAGATAACTGTACTCCCAAGCCTGGTCGCCCCTTGGACAAAGACGCGGCTTCAGCCGGCGCGGTGGCGGTTTCCAATGCGCGTTTTGTATCTTCATCACCCAGTGCCGAGACTCGCAGGACTCTGCAGCGCGACCGAATGGTTGGCAGGATAGGTGTCGTTCCATGATTCACCAGAAACAGGATGCTATGCTCCGGTGGCTCTTCAAGTGTCTTGAGCAAGGCATTCGCACCATTGCGATTCAATTCGTCCAGCGAGTCGATAATGCCGACGCGCCACCCACCTTGTGCGGGCTTGAGGGAAAAGAACTGGATCAGCTCACGCACCTGATCGACCGAGATATCCTGGCGTAGCTTGCCTTTGTCGTTCAACTCGCGATGTACCACGCGCAAATCGGGATGAGCGCCGGTAAGACAGGTTCGCGCAACCGGGTCAGAAGAATCTGCATCAAGCGGCGCTGCTTCCCGGCCGCGAGCGCCGAGCATGTAAGCGGCGAGCCGGTTTGCCATTGTGGCCTTACCGATTCCTGATGGCCCTTCGATCAGCCAGCCATGGTGTAGCTTGCCGGTTGTTGCCGATGCCAGAAACGAAGCCTCAGCCGTATCGTGCCCATACAGAGGCCAGGCGATGCTCATCCTGCCATCTCATTCAATGCATAAGTTTGAGACACGATGCGCCAGGCTGCTGCGTACACGGTGGCGATATCCCGAGAAGCATCTATCAGTTTGCAACGCAGAGGCTCTTCTTGCGACAGCGAAATAAATCCCTGACGGACTGCGTGATGAAAGTCAGTAGCGCGCTTTTCAAAGGCATCGTCCGGACCATTGCGCGCAGATCTGCGGCCTGCGGTGGTTTCGAGGGGGGCATCAAGAACGAGCGTCAGTGTTGGTACCGTGTCTCCCAAGACGGTGCTTTCCATCGATTTGAGGACATTGGACGAGACGCCGCCTTTGACACTTTGATACACGCTCGTGGAGTCCGCAAAGCGATCACAGATCACCCATTTTCCCTCAGCCAGTGCAGGCCGTATCAATTTTTCCAAATGGTCACTGCGGGCGGCATTCATCAGCAAGGCTTCGCTCATTGGCGACCAGTCCGCGCCAGCGGGCGGATGCAATGCAAGTTCGCGAATAGCTTCTGCCAGTGGAGTGCCGCCGGGCTCGCGCGTTGTGACGACGTCAAAGCCCTCAGCCCGCAAGCGCTCTGCCAAAGCGTGTTGAAGCGTGGACTTGCCTGTACCTTCACCGCCTTCGAGCGTAATGAATCTGAGGGGCGAGACCTCAGCCATCATTGCCGCCGATCATCTGGCTGAGACCTTCGACTGCTCGGCCGAAGAAGCCGAGCTTCTTGACCGTTGCCTCAGCAACGATAGGCGCTTCGGTTGGAACCTGACCTTCTACAGTCACGACCAGTTTTCCGACCGTGTCGCCAGCGCGGATAGGCGCCTCGAGCGCACCATCAAGAACTATCTCCGATGTCGCTTTCTCAAGCGCAGCCTTGTGGCCGGCTATCGTCATCTTGCTGGCGAGCGAAACCGGCACCAATTGTTGTTGGCCGAGCCAGACTTTGACTTCCGGTAGCTCGACGCTCTCCGGCGTGATCACTTTCAGATCATAGCTCTGGAATGCCATCCGCATCATGCGTTCGCCTTCCTGGGCTCGCGCCGCCATGCTCTCAAGACCGTTGATGACGATTGTACGCCGTACGCCGTCACGAACGGCGGAGGCGGTGAGTCCATATCCCGAAACCTCGAGGTGACCCGTCTTGAGGCCATCAGTGCCTTCAATACTGAGCAATGGATTGCGATTTGCCTGCGTATATTCGCGCCACGTATATGACGGCATGTCGTACCAGTCGTAGTATTGCGGATACTTGTCGATAGTGAGCTTCGCCATCTTGGCGAGGTCTTCTGCAGATATAACGTGGCCAACGGCCTCAAGGCCGGTCGTGTTCTGGAAGTTCGCAGAACTCATGCCGAGTTCATGGGCGAGGGAGGTCATACGCCGTGCAAAGGCTTCCTCTGATCCCGATATACCCTGAGCCAACACGATACAGGCGTCATTGCCAGACATGATGATTACGCCGTGCAGAAGTTCTTCAACGGTTGGCGTATCGCCGGGCGCAAGTCCCATTGTCGATGTACCAGACGGGAAACCACCTCGGCGCCACGCGTCTTCGCTGACGGTGAATTTGTCGGTCAGGGAAATCTCCCCCCGATCAATCAGTTCGAACACGAGGTAGGCCGTCATCATCTTTGTCATGGAGGCGGGGATCATGGGTTCCGCGCCATCCTTGGAGAAGAGTATTGTGCCCGTCTCGTGATCCATGATCACAGCATGACTGGCGGGCGTATCCATGATCTGTGCCTGGGCCGAACCCGTCGCTGCGACTGCCATCAGAATGGCGGTGAGGATCTGGGTTTTTGGCAGCATTGTAAGCCTCCGAAATGTGCTGAACGGTTGGCCGAAACCAATACGGCCCTTTTTCCCGTTTATACAGGAAAAAGGGCCGGTTTGTGGTCAGCGTCAATGGTGGCTATGCGGTCGTCAGGTCAGTTCTGGGAAACCACCCGACCGTTGGATATGCCGTAGCGGTGAAGATCATTGTTTATCCGATCAGCAGCATCCCGGTTCATGAAGGGGCCAACGCGCACCCGGAAAAAGTCTGCGCCATTTACGCGTGCCGGATCAATTTGGGCGCTCATATTGGTCGGCATGGACTGAATGAGGCTCTCAGCGTTCGAAATTTGCGAGAATGCGCCAACTTGAACAAAGTAATTCCCGACCGAAACAGGCTCATAATTTGGCGTGCTGCTCCGGCTCGCGGCGTAAACAGGACTTGGCGCAGAAGCTGTGGTGACTGAGGGCGCGCGCGTTTCATTATTGTCAGAAACCAGAATCGGTTGCGGTTTTGGAGCCATGACAGGAGCAGGGCCCAGATAACGAATTCGCACATTGGCGCGCCCTGCCCCGGTCATGCCGAGTTCCACAGCGGCGCGCTCGGAGACTTGCAACATGGCGCCATCTTCAAAAGGTCCGCGATCATTCACGCGCACAACAATTTCTGTGTTTGTTTCAAGATTCACGACCTGAACCAGGCTCGGCAAAGGCAGGTTCGGATGCGCGGCCATAAGCGCAGATTGGTCGAAGGTTTCGCCATTTGCGGTCGGCAGGCCCTGGAATTCGTCACCATAGATGATGGCCGCGCCGGTTTCATCGAAGACGGGTACGGTTTCAGGCTGAACCGAATGCGTTGCAGCGGGTGTCAGGCTGGTGGCAACACGACGCGCATCTGTTGCCGTTGGGGCACCGGCCCCCTGCTCTGCGACAGGTTCGGGAGCGCCTGCGAGATTTGGCAGAGATTCTGTCAGGACTTCGGACTGTGCTCGTTCTGCAGCGATACGTTGAGCGGCGGCTTGCGGATCAAATGGTTTTGCGGATGTTGGCTGTGTTGCGACAGGCGCAGGTGTGCCACTTATTGGTGCGCTTATGCTGGCATATTCTCTTGTCCCGCTTGCCGGGTTCGAAAATCTCGGCACCGAATTTGAGGAGTTTGAGGCAGACTGTACAGGCGCAGGCTTCGGCGACGTTCCCGGATAACTGAACTGGACCCGTGCTTTGGCTTTCTCTGGGCTGGGCTGGGCCTGGCTTGGTGCAATGAAGACGTTTTGACGTTCTGTTGAAATTCGGGCGCTTGGCTCTTGCGACTTGAAGACGATTGGTGCGGGATCGGCCCATGCGGGCGCTGATACGAAAGCAGCGGCAAAAGTGGCAACAATAAAGGCGGGAAGGCGATCGGTGATTTTGGTCGATGGCGCGCGCATTCGCGATGTAACCTCATTCTGAGTTTCTATTCGGCGCTTTGCGCCTGAACGTCCGGCTTTTCTGCCGTACCTGGCTTGTATACCACGCCAAGGTGGATGCAGGATGAACCTTCTCTCACGAAACCGCAAATGCCTCTTAGTGATCGATTCACGATTTGCGAGCGGTCAGCATTCGCAGATGAGGGCTTGCAAAACCACTTCCTCTGTTGGACATACCGGGCGCCGGAGGAATGGCAGAGTGGTTGAATGCGGCGGTCTTGAAAACCGTTGAGCCTTCGCGGGCTCCGGGGGTTCGAATCCCTCTTCCTCCGCCATGTGGCCTTACAGTATGCGTGGGTTTCGAGAGCTGACCTTTGGTCAGGCTGGCCATTGGCAAGCGCTTCCTGCAAAACTTTGGCAAAACCAGAACATCAGGAGGATACATGCTCGAAGGTATCAAGGTCGTAGAATATGCGACTTATATGGCAGCGCCAGGCGCAGGATCGATCTTGAGCGATTGGGGCGCCGATGTGGTCAAGATAGAGCCGCCGGGTGGTGACCCGATCCGACTTTTCTTCAAGACGATCGGGACGGACATAACCGACAATCCTGTGTTCGATTTCGATAATCGCGGCAAGAAATCCATCGTGGTCGACACGTCCAAGCCAGAGGGGCAGGAGCTCGTACGCAAGCTCGTGGCCGATGCCGACGTGTTTCTGACCAATGTCCGCCCCGGTGGCCTCGAACGGTCCGGCCTGGATTATGACAGCCTGAAGGAGTTAAACCCGAAACTGGTCTACTGTTCCCTTACCGGATACGGCCTGCAAGGGCCTGATGCGAATCGCCCCGGCTTTGATATTGCGAGCTTCTGGAGCCGCACGGGCGTTGCCAGACTGACCGTTCCGAAAGGCGAAGATCTGTTCGCCAATCGCACGGCATTCGGAGACCATACGACCTCGATGTCGGCTGCAGCCGGAATTTGCGCGGCGCTGGTTGAGGCTGGGCGGACAGGCAAGGGGCGTTTGGTTGAAGCCTCCCTCTTTCGCGCCGGTCTGTACGCACTCGGTTCCGATTTTGCGATCCAGCTCTTTTTTGACCGGGTTGCGTCAACAAAATCCCGCCATGAGCAAAATGTCCCCATCACCAATTTTTTCGAAACCAGAGATGGCAGCTGGATGTGTCTCGTATCCCGGCAAGGTGAAGTCGATTGGGCCCCGATCTGTCGAGCGATCGACCGGGAGGAATTGATTGAAGATGAGCGGTTCACTTCCGCCAAGGCGCGCCGGAAGAACAGGGCCGAAGTCGTAAACATTCTAGATGAGGGGTTCGCAAAATACGACAAGGCCGAGATGGCCAAACGGCTGGATGCGGAATCCCTCGCCTGGGCGCCTGTCCAGACTTTGGCCGAAGTGGCCAAAGATCCGCAAGCCATCGCTGCAGGCGCGATTGTTCAGACACCGAGCGCGAAGGGCGATGGCTCAACTTATGCTTCGCCAGCCTCGCCAGTTCGTTTTCCCGGCGCAGACGACGGGCCTAAAGGCCCCTCGCCCGCATTGGGTCAGCACACTCGGGATGTACTCGATCAACTGGGCCTGACGGACGACGCCATCGCGAGTCTCTATACAGACGGAATTGTTTCTTAGCGGCCCTTGAACTCGGGCGTCCTTTTTTCAAGGATCGCGTCCACTCCCTCCATATGGTCCTCAGTCTTGTGCATGAGGGCCTGAGAGGCGGCGGACATTTCCATGATCGTTTCGTAGGAAGCATTGGTGCCATGACGCATGAGAGTTTTTGCTAGGCGCAAGGCTTGAGGTGGCTGCGCAGCAATCTGCTCGGCCAGCGCCATGGCTTCGTCCATCAGTGTATCGCCCGGGACGACTTTCGAGACGAGACCCCAGTCTTCTGCTGTGGCGGCATCAATGACTTTGCCCGTGAACAGAAGCTCAGCTGCGCGGGATGATCCGATCAGTCGGGGCAGCAGCCATGCGCCGCCATCACCGGGGATCAGGCCAAGCTTCAGGAAGGTGACGCCCATCTTGGCCTTGTCGGAGGCTATGCGAATATCGGCCATGCAGGCGACGTCGCAACCAAGACCAATCGCGGCCCCATTTACGGCCGCGATCATCGGTACTTCAAGATTGTAGAGCGATTTCACAATCAAGTGGATGTTTCGGCGATAACCTTCACGGATGTCATGCGGCGCGCCGCCGAACGCGCCGGTGCCCTCTTTCATCGCTTTCACGTCGCCGCCGGCGGAGAATGCCCGGCCAGCGCCCGTCAAAATCACGCAGCGGATTTCAGCGTCCGCAACAATCTCATTACATGCAGCTGCGATGGCCAAACCATCGCCCTCCGCTCCCAGCGCATTGAGGCTATCGGGGCGGTTCAGCGTCAAGATCATGATGGATCCGCGCTTCTCTGTTGTCACGATCGACATGTCTGGAAATCCTCCGTGTTTTCTGAATGCCTTGCTGGCAGGCGAGCACAGGATTGTCCATCGGGCAAACGGCCTCTTGCCGCACGGTCAGAGTTTGATTTTTGAGTGGGTGGTGCGGATGAGAGGACTCGAACCTCCACGCCTTGCAGCGCTGGAACCTAAATCCAGTGCGTCTACCAATTCCGCCACATCCGCATGACGGGTTTTCCTACGCGAGCCGTGACCACGCTTCAACACCAAACCCACGCAGGGGCTGCGAATTTATTGCTGTTCGCCGTGCAAGGCGCTCAGGATATCGGGAAGTTCAGATTCCAGGTCTTCTGCGATCAGCCCTGCCCCAACGCGGCGTCCGGCTTCGCCATGCAGCCAACTGGCCATGGCCGCCGCGGTGAACGTATCAACACCCTGCGCCATGAGACCGCCTGCAATGCCCGCCAAAACATCGCCAGATCCAGCCGTTGCAAGCCAGTGCGTTGCGTGTGTGTTCACAATGGCCATACCGTCTGGTTTGGCAATAACGGTGTCTGGGCCTTTCAGCAGGACGACGCAGCCAGTCATTCGGGACGCTTTGCGCGTCGCTTCGACCTTGTTTACTTCTGAGTCCAGCAGGTCACCAAAGAGTCGATTGAACTCACCGATATGAGGTGTAATCAGGTCATCTGACCGCAGCTGTCTGTAGAAGCCATCTTTATCATCGGCGAAGACGGTCAAGGCATCTGCGTCGAGAACAGCCTTCGATTTCGATGAAAGCAAACACTCAACATTCTTTTTTGTGCCGGTCGTGATGCCCGCGGCAGGCCCGAGGATCACCGTGCTGGCGGATTCAATACTCTCGCGCAGCTGCTCAGCATCCGACACTTCCTTGAGCATGACAGCAGTCAGATGACTGGCATTTACCGCAACAGCATCCGGCGGAGACAACAGAGTCACGAGCCCGGCACCGGCCCTCAGCCCCGCGCGGCTGGCCAAACGCGCCGCGCCCGTCGATGCGACATTTCCACTGACTACGGCCAAATGACCTCGGGCATGCTTGTGGCTGCCCTGCCCCGGCTGAGGTAGATTGCGTCCCCACAATATGGGGCTGTTTTCGAGCAGTTTGGTCTGAACCGGCACACCAATATCTGCGACGAATATGCCTCCGCAATATGCGGCACCCGGCAACAGGACGTGTGCCGGCCGCAATGCTGCGAATGTGATGGTTCCTTCTGCTCGGAAACACACGCCAAGTGGTTTGGCCGACTCTCCATGAATACCAGAAGGCACATCAATCGAGACAACGCGGCCGCCGCGCTCCGCCAGCTTTGCTGGAACGCCTTCAAGCGGTCGGGAAAGGCCGCCACCAAACAGAGCATCCAGAACTATATCGTGTGGGTCCTCCAATGCGGCATTGAGTGGCTTGATCTCACCCTCCCACTCGGCCGCTGCCTTGGCAGCATCTCCTTTGAGAGATTGCGTGTCCACAAGGCAAAAAACCTCGACGTCTCGCCAAAGCTTTGCCAGTTTCGCCGCAGCGATGAACCCATCTCCGCCATTGCCACCTGGGCCACACAGAACCTGGATGCGGCCTTCCGGCCATTGTGCATGGACGAACTCGGCTGCGGCGTTTCCAGCGCGTTGCATGAGGTCGAAGCTGTCAGTGCCGCTGGAAAAAAGTGCTTCTTCTGCGGCCCGCATTTCCTGCGGAGTAAGAATAGGTCTGCCCATAGTGCAGGCTCATAGCACGCGCGTATCGGATTCGCTGCCCAGCTGCTGAATTTTCAGACCTTCGGCGCTGCGTTCCAGAGTGGTAACTGAGCAATAGGTTGGGCGGAAAACAAGCGTCTCGGCACGTTGCTGAAGCTTGCTGACGACTGCATTGATTGCCACGAAATGTGTGAAGACGACTGTATTGTCGGGAAGGCCTTCCAGGCGAGCGATCATGGCATCTCGCCAGGCACGATGTGTGCTGGCTTCATTTTCCCATGTGCCGCCCATGAAAACGCGCAGCCATTCAACGCGATCGTGTATGTCTTTCGGGGTCGAAATTTCCGACACTTCCTCAATGATACTTGCGGTTAGACCAAGACGTGCCTCCAGCGGGCGCGCCGTCTCGCGGCATCTCTGCATCGGGCTGCTGACAATGTGGCTCACGCCCAGAGCGTGAAGTTCTGTTGCAGCAGATTCGGCCTGACGGTGCCCAAGATCGCTCAAACCCGGGTTGGGATGGTTGCCCCAACTCGCGGCAGCTTCCCCATGACGGACGAGATAGAGCATGAATCCTCCAAAGCCAGCGGCTGTTCCGACTTTCAATAATTGTAAGTCCGATCACCCTTGAGGAAGGGAACCGGTGCGAGATGGTTTCAAACCTGCTTCGCGCAAATATCCAACAGATTCAATCATTCACCCAACGATACTCTAAGGTCGCGCCTTGAACTGCAGCGACGTACGAACAGGCAATTCCTTTGCCGGATCTGCAATATGCATTAGAGGTCAGAAGGTGTTTCGCACAAAATAAGGGCAGCAAAGTCCAAAATTCGATCACGCCCTATCAACCTGATGCTAACTCTCATACTGGGTCTCGCTTCCATCGCAGAAGGCGCATACCCGTTGACTACACGAACCAAACGGCTGGGAGATACGGGCCATGAAGAAAATTGAGGCGATCATCAAACCTTTCAAACTGGATGATGTTAAGGAGGCGCTGCAAGAGATTGGTCTGCAAGGAATGACCGTTGTTGAAGCCAAAGGCTTCGGGCGCCAGCGCGGACACACGGAACTCTACCGCGGTGCGGAGTACGTGGTCGACTTCCTGCCCAAGCTTAAGATTGAAATTGTGCTTGCCGACAGTGCGGTAGAAGGCGCAGTCGACGCGATCAAGAAAGCTGCTCATACTGACAAGATCGGTGACGGCAAAATCTTCATTTCTGACATCACTGATGCGGTAAGAATCCGCACGGGCGAAACCGGCGACGCAGCCCTTTAAAGGCTAGGTCGTTGAATACCAAAAACTACAGAAGCTGTTTACTGGAGGGCAAATTCCAATGGCCGATAACCTGTTGAAACTTATGAAGGATGAGGACGTCCAATACGTCGACCTTCGCTTCACCGACCCTCGCGGGAAGATGCAGCATGTTTCTTTTCACAAGAACATGGTCGAAGATGATTTCTTCACCGAAGGTCAGATGTTCGACGGCTCATCCGTCGCTGGCTGGAAGGCCATCAACGAGTCCGATATGGTGCTGATGCCTGACACCAGCACGGCCATGATTGACCCATTCTTCCAGCAAACCACGCTGGCTGTAATGTGTGATATCCTCGACCCGATCACGGGGCAGGCCTACAATCGCGACCCACGCACAACGGCCAAGAAGGCCGAAGCATATGTGAAGTCGAGCGGCGTGGGCGACACGGTATTCTTTGGCCCCGAAGCTGAGTTCTTTGTGTTCGATGATGTTCGCTGGTCCACTGAGCCCCACAAGACCGGATACAGCTTCGACTCGACCGAACTGCCGGTGAACACCGACAAAGAGTACCCGATGGGCAATATGGGCCATCGCCCAGGACCTAAAGGCGGCTATTTCCCTGTTCCGCCGGTCGACTCCGAACAGGACATGCGCTCTGAAATGCTTTCCGTGATGGCCGACATCGGCCTTGATCCTGAGAAGCATCACCACGAAGTGGCGCCAGCACAGCACGAACTGGGGCTGAAATTCTCGACGCTCACCACGATGGCAGATCGTCTTCAGCTTTATAAATACGTAATCCACAATGTGGCAGCGTCTTACGGCAAGACGGCAACCTTCATGCCGAAGCCGATGTTTGCCGACAACGGGTCCGGTATGCACGTCCACCAGTCTATCTGGTCCGGTGGCAAGCCGCTCTTTGCCGGTGACCAATATGCTGGCTTGTCTGAGCAGTGCCTGTATTACATCGGCGGCATCATCAAGCATGCGCGCGCTCTGAATGCCCTCACCAACCCTTCGACGAACAGCTACAAGCGCCTCGTCCCCGGTTACGAAGCCCCCGTCATGCTCGCCTATTCTGCGCGCAACCGGTCTGCCTCAATCCGTATTCCGTTCGGTTCCAATCCGAAAGCAAAGCGTATCGAAACACGCTTCCCGGACCCTACGGCAAACCCGTACCTGGCATTCGCCGCCCTGCTCATGGCTGGTCTTGATGGTATCGAAAACAAGATCCATCCGGGCGACGCCATGGATAAAGACCTTTACGATCTGCCGCCTGAAGAGGCGAAATCGATCCCGCAAGTGTGCGGCTCACTGCGAGAAGCGCTTGCAGCGCTCGACGCAGACCGTACATTCCTTACTAAGGGCGGCGTGTTCGATGACGACCAGATCGATGCTTATATTGAGCTGAAGATGGAAGAGAACATGCGCTATGA
>NZ_DEXB01000025.1:105620-107864 GCF_002366485.1 Hyphomonas sp. UBA3195 | reverse complement strand
GCTGGTCGCGGTGTCAAAGGCCAAAAGGCTCGTTCCGGCGTTGCCGTGAATGGCTTTGAAGGCGGCCAGATGCCGATCTACATGCGTCTGCCAAAGCGCGGCTTTACGGCGCGTAACTCCAAGTCCCATGCCTGGGTGAACCTTGGCCGTCTCGGCAAGGCGATTGCCGCTGGCAAGCTGGATGCCAAGGATGTGACCGAAGAGTCGCTGGTGGCCGCTGGTCTGGTTCGCAATGTGCGCGATGGCGTGCGTCTGCTTGCCAAAGGTGACGCACCAAAGAATCTGAATATCACTGTGACAGGCGCCTCGAAGGCAGCTATTGAAGCTGTTGAGAAGGCTGGCGGTAAAGTCACCGTCACGGGGCCGGCTAAAGAGACTGCTGACGAATAATCGGCGGTTTTTACCGGTAACCCCTTCACAAATACTGTTTCGCCGCCGATTTAGGCGGCGAACGCTTTTTCAGGGAGGTCAAGCGGCCCATGGCGAATGCTGCCGAACAAATGGCTCGGAACATGAATTTCCGGAGCTTTGCAAAAGCCAAGGACCTGCAGAGCCGGATCCTGTTTACTCTCGGGATTTTGATCCTCTACCGGCTCGGGACGTTCATCCCGCTGCCGGGACTCGACCCGCAGCAATACGCCCAATTCTTCGAGAGCCAGTCCGATGGCTTGCTTGGCAACATGAACATGTTTGCCGGCGGCGCGGTGGAACGGATGGGTGTGTTCGCCCTGAACGTGATGCCTTACATCACGGCCTCGATCATCATCCAGATGCTGACCGCGACCTCTCCAACGCTTGAGAAGTTGAAGAAGGAAGGCGAGTCCGGCCGCAAGCAGATCAACCAGTATACGCGTTACCTCACACTGGGATTCGCGCTGGTCCAGTCCTTTGCAATTGCTGGCGGCCTTGCCGCTGTGCGCATTGAGGGCATCTCGTCCTGGTTCTTCATCCTAACCGGCGTTGTGACGCTGACCGGCGGCACGATGCTGCTGATGTGGATGGGTGAGCAGATCACGGCGCGCGGCATCGGCAACGGTATCTCGCTGATCATCTTCGCGGGCATTATCGCTGAAATGCCAAAGGCGATCTTCAACCTGATCTCGCAGGCGCGCACGACCTCTGTGAACGTGGCGTTTGTGGTGGCGATTGCGGCCATGGTGATCGCGCTGGTTGTCTTCATCGTCTTCATGGAGCGCTCGCAAAGGCGGCTGCTGATCCAGTATCCGAAGCGACAGCAGGCCCACGGTGTTGCCCAGGGCCAGAAGAGCTTCCTGCCGCTCAAGATCAAC
Organism: Hyphomonas sp. UBA3195; assembly: GCF_002366485.1. Lineage (NCBI taxonomy): Bacteria > Pseudomonadati > Pseudomonadota > Alphaproteobacteria > Hyphomonadales > Hyphomonadaceae > Hyphomonas > Hyphomonas sp. UBA3195. The sequence goes on along the minus strand of NZ_DEXB01000025.1, from coordinate 106,575 downwards.
ACGTCTGGTGTTATCCCGCCAATCTTCGCCTCTGCGCTGCTGATGCTGCCGCTGACGGCGGTGGGCTTCCTGGGTGGCAATCCGGCCGATGCCGAAGCCTCCGGCGCTGTGAGTGGCGTTCTGGGCTGGCTGGCGACGCATTTCGCGCCGGGCTCGTGGACCTACATCACGTCTTACGGGGCGATGGTGATCTTCTTTGCCTTCTTCTACACCTCCATCATGTTCAATCCGGAAGAGACGGCGGACAATCTGCGCAAGTATGGCGGATTTATTCCCGGTATCCGTCCTGGCTCGAACACGGCGGCCTATATCGACTATGTTTTGACCCGACTGACGACCATTGGGGCCCTGTACCTGATGTTCGTCTGTATCCTTCCCGAACTGCTGCGGCGATATTTCCCAGAGATACCTTTCTATATTGGCGGTACTTCTCTTCTGATCGTTGTATCTGTTACGATGGATACAGTGACACAGATTCAGTCGCATTTGATCGCGCACCAGTATGAGGGCATGATCAAGAAGTCGAAACTCGGGGGTCGTAAGAGATGAACCTAATTCTGTTCGGGCCGCCAGCGGCCGGAAAAGGCACGCAGGCGAAACGCCTGGTCGAAGAGCGGGGGTTCGTTCAACTCTCTACCGGTGACATGCTGCGCGCGGCGCGCGCGTCTGGCTCCGAGCTCGGCGAAAGAGTTGCCCAGATCATGGATGAAGGCAGCCTCGTTTCCGACGAGATCGTCATCGCCCTGATCGACGAGCAATTGGAAGTTCAGGCCGGCGCGCCGGGATTCATCTTTGATGGTTTCCCACGCACAGTCGGTCAGGCCGAAGCGCTGGATCGTCTACTCGAATCCCGCGGTGAAGCCGTCAATCGCGTGATCCGCATCCTTGTCGATGATGACAAGCTGCTGTCACGTGTCACCAAGCGGTTCGAAGAACAGGGCCGCAAGGATGACAA
>NZ_DEXB01000025.1:0-105429 GCF_002366485.1 Hyphomonas sp. UBA3195 | reverse complement strand
ATCGACGCGGCCCTGAAAGAGACGGCGTAAAGGTGGGATTCCGCGGTTGACGCGTTAATTTCCATCGTTATAAGCCTCGTTTCTTAGCTTTAGGCTTAATCGCCGGCGCGCAGGACGGATGTTTCCGCCTTGGCGCGCTCTTTATGTATGAACAGTCCGCTTAGGAGATCGGCCTTGGCCCGTATTGCAGGCGTTAACATCCCGACCAACAAGCGCGTGGAAATCGCGCTGCGGTACATTCATGGCATCGGCCCATCCATGGCCCGTGAGATCATCGAGAAGGTTGGCGTTGAGTCGACCCGTCGCGTGAACGAGCTGACGGATGCCGAAGTCATCAAGATTCGTGAAACGATCGATGCCGACTATCTCGTCGAAGGTGATCTTCGCCGCGATACGTCGATGAACATCAAGCGCCTGATGGATCTCGGTTCTTACCGTGGCCTGCGTCACCGCCGTAAACTGCCGGTTCGCGGTCAGCGTACGCACACCAACGCCCGTACCCGCAAGGGCCCGGCTAAGCCGATCGCCGGCAAGAAGAAATAGGATAGTCTTCAATGGCTCGTGAAACGACCCGCGTCCGCAAGAGAGAGCGCAAGAACATCACCTCTGGTGTTGTTCACGTGAACTCCAGCTTCAACAACACCATGGTCACCATCACGGATGCCCAGGGCAACACGATTTCGTGGTCGTCCTCCGGCATGATGGGCTTCAAGGGCTCGCGCAAGTCGACGCCTTACGCAGCCCAGATGGCGGCAGAAGATGCCGCAAAGAAGGCCATGGATCACGGTATGCAGACTGTTGAAGTCAGCGTGCGTGGACCAGGTTCGGGCCGCGAGAGCGCACTGCGCGCTCTTCAGGCTGCTGGCCTGACCGTTACGGCTATCACAGACACGACGCCAATTCCGCACAACGGATGCCGCCCACCAAAGCGCCGCCGCGTCTAGTTCGTATTTATTGGCGGCATAATTTCATGTCGCCTGACCCATTCTGAGGATCCGTCGCCCATGGCAGACATCGAACCCACCAACGTCAACGACCGTAACTGGAAAGTGCTGATCCGCCCGAACCGTCCTGTCGTCCAGGCCGGATACGATGCCAAGCGCAAAGCCAAGCTCGTCATTGAGCCGCTGGAGCGTGGCTATGGTACGACTCTCGGCAACGCGCTGCGTCGCGTGCTGCTGTCGTCCCTGCAAGGTGCTGCGATCATCGGCGTTCAGATCGACAATGTCGTTCACGAATTCTCTGCGATCCAGGGTGTTCGCGAAGACGTCACGACGATCGTGCTGAACCTGAAGCAGGTTGCGATCTTCATGGAGAGCGACACGCCAAAGCGCATGGTGCTGAAGGCGAAAGGTCCGGGCGAAGTCAAAGCCGGCCAGATCGAAACCTCCGGTGACACCAAGATCCTGAACCCGGATCTCGTGATCTGTACTCTGGATGATGGCGCTGAAGTGCGCATGGAATTCACCGTTGCGACCGGCAAGGGCTATGTCCCGGCCGAGGCGCACCGTCCGGAAGATGCCCCAATCGGTTATATTCCGATTGACGCGATTTACAGCCCGGTCCGCCGCGTTGGCTATCAGGTCGAAGACACCCGAGAGGGTACTGTTCTCGACTATGACAAACTGACCCTCGACATCGAGACAGACGGGTCTGTCACGCCGGAAGATTCCGTGGCCTATGCCGCGCGTATCCTGCAGGATCAGCTGCAACTGTTCATCAACTTCGAAGAACCGACCGTGGAAACGGGCGCACAGACAGAAGAAACCGATCTCGGCTTCAACCCTGTTCTGCTCAAGAAAGTCGACGAGCTTGAACTGTCCGTTCGCTCGGCAAACTGCCTGAAGAACGACAACATTGTTTACATTGGTGACCTCATCCAGAAGTCCGAAGCAGAGATGCTGCGCACGCCGAACTTCGGCCGCAAATCCCTGAACGAGATCAAGGAAGTCCTCGCCGGTCTTGGCCTGCACCTCGGCATGGAAGTGCCGGATTGGCCGCCGGAAGACATTGAAGGCCTCGCCAAGAAATACGACGACCACCTCTAGCCCACTGAGTAATCGGGGGCCTGACCACCTCCTTAAGGAACACGACAATGCGCCATCGCCTTGGATACCGTAAACTGAACAAGACGACATCGCACCGCAAGGCGATGTTCGCGAACATGGCTGCCAGCCTCATCGAGCATGAGCAGATCGTGACCACCCTTCCGAAGGCGAAGGAAATGGCTCCGCTCATGGACAAGCTGGTGACCCTCGCCAAGAAGGGCGACCTGAACGCACGCCGTCAGGCCCTTTCGAAGGTCCGTGACGAAGCGGCTGTCCGCAAGCTGTTCGACGTGATGGGCGAGCGCTACAAGGACCGTAATGGCGGCTATACCCGCGTTCTGAAAGCTGGCTTCCGCCATGGCGACAATGCACCGGTTGCCGTTCTGGAACTGGTCGACCGTGACGAGAGCGCCAAGGGTGCTGCGGATCGTGCACGTCACGAAGCCGAAATGGAGTCGATGGAAGGCTAGTCTTTCCTCGCTGTATTCGAATTGTTTCAGGAGCCCCGGACCGCTGGTCCGGGGTTTCTTGCATTTGGGCAAAGGGTTTCCGTGTGTACGACATGACAGACCGAGCGTTTTTCGGGCAATCTGCAACATTTACTGTTCAGGCCCGATAGGCGTAAGCCTGTAGTGAAAATGGGAGAAATACCGATGGGATTCAGCTTCAAGACACCGCCGCACATCCTGTTCGAACGGGGCAGTGCTGCCCAACTCGGCAAGCTGGTCAGTGATCGCATGAAACGCCCGGTCTTCGTGACGGACCAGGGCGTTATCGCAGCCGGCCTGGTGGAGGGCGCGCTGGAAAGCCTGCGCGATGCGGGTCTTGAAGTGTTTGTCTATGACAAGGTCGTTGCCGACCCTCCCGCTGCCACGATCCGCGATGCGGTCGCTGCGGCTCGCGAACATGGCGCCGATGGCGTGATCGGGCTGGGCGGAGGCTCGTCACTGGATACCGCAAAGCTGATTGCTGTGCTGATGGATTCCGGGCAATCGCTGGAAGACGTCTACGGCGTCGGCAATGTGAAAGGCTCGCGCCCACCGCTGGTGCTGTTACCAACGACAGCAGGGACCGGGTCAGAGGTCACCGCGATCTCCATCGTCACGTCAGATGACATGAAGAAGATCGGAGTCGTGTCAGACCAGTTGTTTGCTGATCTCGCCATTGTCGATCCGATGCTGACGCTGACCGCGCCGCGCGGTGTGACGGCGGCAACCGGGATCGATGCGATGGTTCATGCCATCGAATCCTATACGTCAAAGCTGTTGCGCAATCCGGTCTCGGGTGCACTGGCCAAGGAAGGCCTGCGCCTGCTGGCCGGGAATCTGTTGCGCGCATGTGAGCACCCGGATGATATCGAAGCGCGCGAGGCCATGTGCATCGGAGCAACGCTCGCCGGGCAGGCCTTCAGCAATGCGCCGGTCGCGGCCGTTCATGCGATGGCCTATCCGCTGGGCGCGCTGTTCCATGTTCCGCATGGTGTGTCGAATGCGCTGATGCTGTCGCCGGTCTTGCGGTTCAATGCGGTCGTCGCCGCCAAGGACTATGCGGATCTCGGTCCCGTCGTTGGCGTGGCCCAGGACGCGAGTGCCTTTATCGACCATATGGTGGAGCTGTGCGCGAAAAGCGGCACGCCCCTGAAGCTGACCGAGGTTGGCGTCAATCACAATGACTTGCCAAAAATGGCTGAGGATGCGGTCAAGAATGAGCGCCTGATGAAGAACAACCCCCGTCTTGTCACGTATGACGATGCGCTGGCGCTCTATGAAGAAGTGCTCTGAGATGGATTCGTGGGATCACTGACCCGGTTCCACGCCTACTTGCCGGGCGATTTATGTGGCTCTGTCAGAAGGTCGTCCGGGTACCAAGGGGAATCAGTTGGCCGGGAATTATGAAAGGCTGACGAGGTCAGCGTGATATAGAGCTGGAGCAGTCGCGAGGCCTTGCGGGGGTGGCCGCTTGTCAACTCATCCCGGATACGCCACCGAAAACCGGTCGCGAGTTCGCCAATGAGTTCCGCGCCGTTACGGGACAGGCCAGCGACATCCCGCAAGCCCTGACCAATCACATGATCGTCCAGCAATTCCTGGATACCATATTTCGACTGGCTCCCTCGCCGGGCGATTGCACGTTCTGCCTGAGTCAGATCGAGATCCATCAGGAGCGCCGCATTCGCGAAGTCCCGCATGGCATGATCCCACAATTTCTTGCGTGCCATGATGGCGCCTCGTTGAATCAGCGCCTGACGCTTACTGGGGGTGCCGACAACACTCTCGCCCCGCGGCAGGAATTCGTCGAGCGCCCAGGTCTCGTAGATGCGCTTGAAGATGATCTGGTCATGCTGGATCCAGCGACGCACGAGTTCCGAGGCTGGAAATCTGTTCGCGCCTGAGCCGCGATCCCCATCATGCTGGCGCTGGTGGAAGACGATGGCGGGGCAGGCGGCGCTGGTGCTGATCCGCGCTGCGCGGAGAATATAGTCATAATCGACCGAGCGCTTGAGCCCGGTATCGAACGGGCCAGTCGCATCCAGCAGCGTCTTTTGGAACAGCATGCCAGACTGGTGTGTGAACATGTCTTCCATCGTGGCGATCAGGAAGTCACGCGGGTGACACTCCCGCCAATAGCCGGTGTCCTGCCAGACTCGCTCGCCGCCATTTGCGGGGTCGGTGAACCGGTCATGGCGTCCATAGCTGAAGCCAGCGGACGGGTTGGCGTCGAGCGCAGCCCCCAGTTTTTGGAGGGCGTCCGGGCAGGCGATGTCGTCATCGTCAACAACCCAGAGCCGGGTGCCGGTCATCAGCGTCATGGCCAGATTGATGGCCGCGGACTTGCCCTGGTTTTCAGTGCGCACATAGCGCACCTGCGGGTAGCGCGCTGCGACGTCCGGCGTGTTGTCGGTCGATCCATCATCTATCAGGATGACTTCATCCGGCTGTACGGTCTGGGCAAAAACGGACTTCAGGGAATCCGCAAGAAGAGACGCTCTGTTGCAGGTCGGAATGACTACCGAGGTCGATTGCATTCCAACAGGGTCCCGTTCTGGTGTTCACGCTACGCTGGCGAAAAGACCGCCAAGAAAAAGTAATTTGATTGCAAGGATAGCGCTTCTGCTTTTCCAATTCATTACTTGAACCTCTAAGACTAGCACGAAATACGTAAAATCCCGTCAGGATCAGCTGCAATAGTCGCGAAAAAGCGCATGTTTCATGTTTTGTCGGAATGCCCTGGCGGGGCCAAAGAAAGCGTCATCAAGGCCTGTTAATCGAGCGGGGAGTTCCAGACACCCCTGAGAGGCGAATTGATGACCTCGGATATTCAGGCGCAGATTGCGCCGGATAAGGTTTTCACGATCGCCGGACTTCATGACATACCTGTTTCAGCAAGGCATGATCATTGGCGGTATCGGCATCATCGGCAACGGAATAGACCACGCGGCGAGATTTTTTCCGGTTGTCCGCCAAAGTGTATAGAGCCTTGTCGCACAAGGCGGATTCGGAAAAATTAGACAGGCTTCGGATGATCTTCGTTCGGGGCTTTTCCAGTTTTTGGTTGACGCCTCGTATTCTCACGATCATAAGGCGCGCTCATTCCAGCCCGAGGACGGACCCATGAAACGGCCAAACTCAAATTTCCAGGCATATGAACGCACCCTACAACTGGGTTGCGCATGCTGCCGCATGGAGGTTGCTGGATAGGGCTGATCATCAGCCCGGGGACCGTTTTTCGGTCTTATGCCGCCCTCCGCGCGTTTTCGCCCGGAGGGTTTTTTTGTCTTTCGAACCCGATGGAGACGCGTGGAGGGCTTGTCAGGAGGAGCTTCGTGAAACGAAGCTGAGACCAATGAGTGAATTTGAAGTGATCGAAACCCGCGCCGGCGGACGTATCAAGGCCTGGGTAAAGGGTGTGCCTGTAGAGCCACAAGCCCGTACACAGCTTGAGAATGTTGCAGGTTTGCCGTTCATTCACAGCCACCTTGCCGTGATGCCCGATGTCCACTTCGGGCGCGGCGCAACGGTCGGCTCGGTCATTCCCACCAAGGGGGCGATCATCCCGGCGGCGGTCGGAGTCGATCTTGGCTGTGGGATGATGGCCATCCGGACGAGCCTGACGGCAAATGACTTGCCTGATAGCTTGTCGGCCATCCGTAGTGAGATCGAACGCAAGGTGCCTGTGGGAAATGGGCGCGGTGGCAGCCACAAGGAAACTCCGGCGCGTGCAGCCACGGCGCTTCGGGCCTCCGGCATGGCGGAGCGGCTCGACGTGATCCTGAAGAAGCACAAGCGCATCCAGCGGACGGCCTTTGCCAAACAGCTGGGGACGCTTGGCGGCGGGAACCATTTCATCGAACTGTGTCTCGATGAAGTGGACCGTGTTTGGGTCATGCTGCACTCGGGATCGCGCGGGACCGGGAACATTCTTGGCACCTACTTTATCCGGGAGGCGCGCGAGGCACTGGAGCGGCGCGTGCTGGGCTATCATGTCCCGGACAAGGATCTCGCCTTCTTTGTTGAAGGAGAAGACCTGTTCGACGACTATACCTATGCGGTCAGCTGGGCGCAGGACTATGCTCGCCTGAACCGCGAGGTGATGATGGACCGTGTCCTGTTTGCCTTGCGTGAGCATTTTCCGGCCTTCTCGCTGGAGAAGGAGGCGGTGAACTGCCACCACAATTATGTGGAGCGGGAACACCATTTCGGGGCGGACATCTGGGTGACCCGCAAGGGGGCCGTCCGTGCCGGGAAGGACGAACTGGGGATCATTCCCGGTTCAATGGGGGCGAAATCCTTCATTGTTTGCGGAAAGGGCAATGCCGACTCCTTCTGCTCGTGCTCGCACGGGGCAGGCCGTGCCATGAGCCGGACTGAAGCCAAGCGGCGGTTCTCGGTCGAGGACCACCGGGCGGCAACGGATGGCGTCGAATGCCGGAAAGATTCCAGCGTGATTGACGAAACGCCAATGGCCTACAAGGACATCGACGCAGTCATGGCGGCGCAGACTGATCTGGTGGAGGTGGTTCACACGTTGAAACAAATCGTTTGCGTCAAAGGTTGACACATTGTCGCGCTTTGGATTATACGCCCAATTCCTGTCAGGCCGTTCGTGCGTTTACGGAAGGCCTGGCAGACCAACCGAAAGAAACAAGATGAAGCTGAGTTGTAACACGACAAACAGCTCCTTGCAGATGCGGGGAGCGCTATCAGCGGCTCCCGCGCATTGGCCGGTCGCCTCCTGATATAATCACAGATTGAATTTCGATAGTCCGTTTCTGAAGAGTTCAGTTGTCGGAAGATGTGAAAGGAGGTGGATCATGGGCGCGCCCATGACCCGTGCTGGTGTCTTGCTGTTTGGCAAGCCGTCGGCAGCGACGCCATTGTTGGGCTATATTGCCGGCCCCCACGCAGAGCGGATTGCTCGTTTCTGGCCTGTGCCGCATGCCGGGTTCCTGACCCTGCCGTCGGCACGGCGCCATGCGGCGGCAATTCTGCTGGAGCGGCGTTGGAGCAGCACCAGCGATGATGGCATGGATATCGTGCGAGTGGTGGAACGCGCCCGCGACGCCGAGCTTGCGCGTATCCTGATGAGCGGCGATGCGCCGGGCGGCCTGATGAAGGCACTCGGCCGGATGGGTGAACAATTGTGGGAGGTGGGTGACTATGCCAACTTCCTCAGCCTGTTTGCAGATCCTGAAGCGGTGAAAGTCTTGCGGCACATGCCGCAGATTCGAGCAGATCGTCTGGGCGTGATCGTGGCGGTGCCGGAAGCCTTGCGGGTTCCGGGTATCGTGGCGAACTTGCCCGAAACGCCTCAAGCTGTGGAAGACCTGGCCGTAGCCTACCAGCTCGCACGGCTAATCCACGGGGCGAACGGAGCGTCTCGTCTGGTCCAGCGTTGGGAGCGTGCAAACAGCGCGTTGGCCCTGTTCGACATGGCGGCCGAAGCTCTGCAGCCGGTCGAGTTTGGACGGGTGCTGGCTCCACCCGCCCTGCCGGACTGGTTCGAACCGGTCCGGACCCGAAAGGCGCTGAACGAGATGGCGTTGGAGTTCCGCAATTGCTTGCGAGACTTTGCCGCCGACCTCGCCATGGGCCGGATGGCGGTTTACGCGGTTCGCAAATCGTCCAGCCCACCGGTGGCTCTGGCCCTGCGCCAGGATGTGGCCGGCTGGAGACTGGCCGAGGCGTTGCTGAAGGGCAATGACGATCTGAGTGACGCGCATTTGCGTCAGCTGATCGATGTGCTCACCGCGGTTGGTGTCAGGACCGGGGAATCCGCCTGGGCCTTGTCCCAGCGGTTGCACGATCATGTCTGTCCGGATTGCGGGCCTGCGCATTTGCCACCGCGCACTACCTGGCGCCAGCGTTTGGCACTTGGCTCTCTCTGGGACTGAGTGCAGGCCAGCATCGCATAGAGGCGTCCTCGAAGCTTATGGCTTCGGGGGCGTTTCCATTTGTGACGCGGGCGTCATCGGTGTATTCTGCCTGAAAATATCAGGAGGAAAGCATGGCCGACGGACACGACATGGGCGAACGCGCGAAGTTTCGCGAAATGCTGGAAGGCACCAAGGATGATTGGGATATCATCGTTGAGCATTCCAAGAGCTTCAACAAGGGGCTCGCCAAGCGCGTGATCGACCATCTGCGCCTGCTCGATGGCGATTATGGTGGCTTCCCGATCGACCGGTTGGAACATTCCATCCAGACCGCGACCCGCGCGCATCGCGACGGCCGCGACGAGGAATATGTGGTCTGCGCGCTGCTTCACGATATTGGCGACACGCTGGGCAGCTACAATCATCCGGATGTGGCCGCCGCGATCCTGAAGCCGTTCGTGTCAGAGGCCAATCTCTGGATGGTGGCCAATCATGGCGCGTTCCAGGGCTATTACTTCTTCCACCATATCGGGCTGGACCGGAATCTGCGGGAGCATTTCAAGGACAGTCCGCATTACGAATATTGCGCGCAGTTCTGCCATCTCTACGACCAAGCCGCGTTCGATCCGGACTATGAGAGCGAGCCGCTGGAATTCTTCATCCCGATGGTCGAGCGCGTCTTCTCGAAGCCGGTAAATTCCATGTATCTCAAGGCGATGCAGGAATAGTCTGAGGTATTACTCCTCAGACGTTTCCAGCATGCAGGGGCCTTCGCTGGCGATGCTTGTCATCGCGGCGTGGGCTTCGCACTTGTTGCCATAGGTCTTCCCGTCACAGCCGCAGACCGGGCGATATTCGCGCGTGCACATCGGGCGGACTTCGGTGCAGACGCCGGCCGCATCTGCGATGTTGCGGCAGGCCCCGTCATCCATTTTGCAGAACAAGCCATCTCTACACTGGATGGCGGCAATGCCTCCGCAGGTTTCACCAACACCTGCGATTGGTGGGCCAGGCGGCAGTTGCGTTGGGGGAGGCGAGGGAATTGGCTCAACCTCAACAAGTATAGTGTCTTCCGGGGGCTTCTCGAACCAGGCACAGCCGGTGAGGAGCGTGATAGACAAAACAAGAGCGATGAGGCGCATGATGATCTCCCTGTTTACAGGAAGTACCTGCGCCCCAATCGCGTATTTGGCAAGCCGGAGCCTAGCCTTTCATGCCGGCTGCGACAGCCGCAAAGATGTTCTGGCCGTGCTCGCCGCCAGACTGGAAGGCAGGCTTCGTGGTCGAGACATCGGTGATCTGGTCCCATTTCGCCGCAACGGCTTCAGCCGACAGACCTTCACCCTGGCCAACGAACACACCTTCGGTCTCAACGATGCGCGCCATCGAGAACGCACCGGCACCGGCTGACAGGATCATGCCGGTCGGGGCTTCATCCTTGACGAGGTTCATCACGCCGGGCGTGACATATTCCGGCTTGAGCTGGGCGAGCACTTCGTCGGGCATCAGGCCTTCGGTCATGCGAGTTGCAGCAATCGGGCAAACCGCGTTGATTTTAATGTTGTTTTTCGCGCCTTCAATTTTCAGCGTGTTCATCATGCCCACCACGCCGAGCTTGGCAGCCCCATAGTTGGCCTGGCCGAAATTGCCGTAGAGGCCGGTCGAGGATGTGGTCACGACGATGCGGCCGAAATTCTGCTCTTTCATGATGTTCCAGGCTGCGTGGACCGGCATGAAGCTGCCGCGCAGATGGACGTCAATTACGAGATCGATGTCGGCCTGGGTCATCTTGGAGAAAGATTTGTCGCGCAGGATTCCGGCATTCGCGATGATGATGTCGATGCGGCCCCACTTGGCCATCGTGTCATCGATCATCTTCTTGACGCCAGCCTCGTCGGAAACGGACGATCCGTTCGCAATGGCTTCGCCGCCCATGGCCTCGATTTCCTTCACAACGGCTTCGGCCGCTTCGGAATTTCCGCCGGTGCCGTCCAGCGTGCCGCCGAGGTCGTTGATGACAACTTTCGCGCCGCGGCGGGCGAGTTCCAGCGCGTGGCAACGGCCGAGACCGCCACCGGCTCCGGTGACAATGGCGACGCGATCGTCGAAACGGATATCTGACATGGGACTATTCCTCATTCCTTGACTGTTCTGCCTCGTGTCAGACCAAACGCTGACGTAAACGTCAAGCATACCCGTAGCGTCACCTCTTGCGCGGATTGCCGCGCCGTGATTGCGTTTCGGCCAGCCGAAGAAAAGTATCCAGGGAGGATCGTCATGCTGGCTTATGTAACACTGGGATCAAACGACAAGGACAAGGCCGTCGAATTCTATGACGCGGTCATGGGGGAGCTGGGCGGGCAACGCGTCTTCGCCAATGACCGGCTGCAATTCTATGGCACCGGCCCCGGCCAGCCGATGATCGCGATTGGCGGTCCTTATGATGGCGAAGCCGCCTCTGCTGGCAATGGCGTCATGCCGGCGCTTGGCTGCAAGGATAATGAGACCGTCGACCGCGCCTACAAGAAAGCGCTAGAAATGGGCGGCACCTGTGAAGGCGAGCCGGGCCAACGCCTGCCAAACTTCTACGGTGCCTATTTCCGGGACCCCGACGGCAACAAGCTCTGCGTCTGCAAGCTGGGCTAGGTATCAGCCCAGCGCCGCCAGGAAGACTTCGAGCGTCTCTTTTGCAAAGAGGCGCATGTTTTCCGGGCGGTCGCTGAGGCCGGTCTCCAAAGTGGTGGAGATCTCGAACCGGTTCGGGCCGACTACGGCGATGCAGGTGTGGCCTGCGGCGTCGCCATAGCCATTGCCGGTTGGGCCTGAGGCGCCGGTCTCGCAGAGGCCCCAATCGGCGGCGAGCTTGCCGCGAATGGTGTTGGCCAGCAGACGGGCATAGGGCTCGGTCGAGGAGCGCATGTCGCCAATATCTTCCCGTGTCAGGCCGAGCAGATGCTTGAACGCCTTGGGCGTGTAAATGACGCCGCCCCCGCGATAATAGGTCGAGGCACCGGGCACGGCGAGTAGCGCCGCCGAGATGAGGCCGCCAGCCGAGGATTCCGAAATGGCCACGGTCTCGCCGCGGGCCTTGAGCGTGTTTGCGATCTGTTGCGCGATGGGGATGAGTGTTTCCATGCGCGCCAATTGAGCAGCCGGGTGGGCGCCGCGCAAGCCGGACGTTGGGAGAGGGCCGGGCCCTGGTCTCCCGCGCCGGTGCTTCGACTTCGCCCATCCTTCGACTTCGCCGATCCTTCGACTTCGCTCAGGATGAGTCCGCACTCTGCTGCCAGGTTGCAGCGCTCAACCTGAGCGAAGTCGAAGGATGGGCAGGCTGGGGGAGTTGCACGCAGTTGCGCACATGAATACTTCCCCTCCGGCCAAGGCGCCGCTAAGCCTGAATGTGACAGTTTTGGGGAAAGGGAGCGGCGAATGCTTTCCATCGCAGGGTATGAATGGGGCTGGGATAATGCGCGGGCACTGCTCGGCATCTTGCTGATCTATGGTGTGTGCTGGGTGTTGTCAGAGAAGCGGAAACTGTTTCCGTTCCGGCTGATCATCGGCGCGACGATCATGCAATTCGTGTTTGCGCTGATCCTGTTTGGCATCCCCTTTGTACGGGCGATCCTGTTCAAGGCCAATGACGTGGTCGATGGCCTGCAAAATGCGACGCGGGCCGGCACCAGCTTTGTGTTCGGGTATGTCGGTGACAATGTGGCCGCGCAGCAATTGATGGATGGGTCGCCGCCGCCGCTGTTCTTCTTCCAGATTCTGCCAATCGTGATCGTCGTTGCCGCGCTGTCCGCCATTCTCTGGCACTGGCGCATCCTTCAATGGGTCACAAACGGGTTCGCCTATATCTTTCAGCGCGCGATGGGCCTTGGCGGGGCGACGTCTCTCGCCGTGTCGGCCAATGTGTTCATGGGCATGACCGAGGCGCCGGTTCTGATCCGGCCCTACATCAAGGGTATGACCCGGTCTGAGCTGCTGATCATGATGACGGCGGGCTTTGCGACCATCGCAGGCAGTGTGCTTGTGGTGTATGGGGCGTTCCTTGAAGGCAAGATGGACAATCCGCTGGCACAATTGCTGACCGCCTCCATCATGGCGGCCCCGGCAGCGGTGGCCGTGGCGCTCTGCCTGATTCCGGAGACGACGCCCGCGACCGAGCGGATGAAGGAACCTGATTTCAGCTATTCTTCCACGATGGATGCTTTTTCGACGGGCGCCTCTGACGGCCTGAAGATCGTGCTGAACATTGCGACCATGCTGATCGCGGCGCTGGCGCTGCTCTGGCTGGTCAATGCAGGGCTGGGCGCATTCCCGGATGTGGCGGGTGCACCGCTCTCCATTGAGCGTATCCTTGGCTGGATCTTCGCGCCGCTGATGTACATGATCGGCGTGCCGATGGGCGAGGCGGCGCAATCGGGCTCGCTGATGGGCGTGAAGACGGTGCTGACCGAATTCGTGGCCTTCCTGCAACTCGCTGAAGTGCCTCAGGACGCAATGGACCCGCGCACGCGCATCATCACGGCGCACGCCATTTGCGGTTTTGCGAATTTCGGCTCCATGGGCATCCTGATTGGCGGCCTGAGCATTGTGGAACCGGCGCGGCGGGATGATTTCCTGGCGCTGGCTTGGCGGACGCTATTGGCGGGGACGCTGGCGACGTGTCTCTCTGGCGCGGTGGTCGGGGCGCTGCCATATCAGCTATTTGCAGGTGTGGGCGGCTGATCTTTCCGCTCGCCTCCCGCACGGTCAGGCCTAGACTTCAGGGCTGGGATTGGCACGAGTGCGGGATATGAAGATGAGACGATTTCGAATTGGGTTGCTGGCCGCCTGCGGTATGGCAACGGCTATGCCTTCTTTGGCACAGGAACGCTTGGCGCCGGTGAGCGTCTGGGGTGATCGGACAGAGACCGATCCTGGGAGCCTTGCGGGTCTGGACGCTGCTGAGATCGACGAGATCCTCGCCGATCATCCGGCGGAAATCCTGAATAAATTACCCGGTGTGAACATTCAGATGAATTCCGGGCAGGAGCATCTGGTTGCAATCCGCTCACCCGTCCTGACCGGAGGGGCCGGGCAGGGAAGTTTCCTGATCATGGAGAATGGCATCCCGGTGCGCTCGCCCGCTTTTGGCAACGTCAACAGTCTGTTCGAGCCACATCATGAAGTGGCGAGCGGGATTGAAGTCGTGCGCGGGCCGGGCAGTGCGAAATACGGTTCCAATGCCGTGCACGGACTGGTCAATGTCATCTTGCCGGAAGTCGGCAGCGGCGGCCAGGTGGTCGCGAGCTATGGCACACTCGGTCGCTGGCGTACGGATGTGACGCTGGACGAGGGAGAGCACTGGTTGGCGGCGGTGTCGCTACAAAAGGATACCGGCTGGCGCGACAATACCGGCGTCGACCAGCAGAAGCTGACACTGGTCGGCGACTGGATGCTGGGCGACTGGGACACGACGACATGGCTCACCGCGTCAAACCTCAACCAGGAAACGGCCGGCTTTGCACAGGGGCCGGATGCCTACAAGGATGAGGACATTGCCAAATCCAATCCGAACCCGGAAGCCTACCGCGATGCGTGGTCGGCGCGGGCAGGCGCGCGGCTGTCTCGAAACCTCAGCGGCGGCACGCTGACCCTGACGCCGTATGCGCACACCCAGTCGATGATCTTTGCACAGCACTTCCTGCCGAATGGTGGCGTGGAGAAGAATGGCTCGACCGGTGGGGGTGTGATGGCGCGCTTTGAGTGGGAGGCTTCCGACAGCCTGACCTGGCGCGTGGGCGCGGATGTTGATGTCGCAAGCGGCTGGCTGACTGAAATCCAGCCCGAACCGTTCGGCTTCTTTCCGGGCGACTCGCGTTTCCCGCAAGGCAAACACTATGACTACACCGTCAACACGTTGATGGGGGCGGTCTGGGGAGAGCTGGATTTTGCGCTGGGTGAGGATGTGCACGTGCTGGCTGGGCTGCGCGCGGAAGCGCATGAGTATGACTATTCGACCGATGTGGCGCCCGGCATCAATGGCCGGTTCAATGTGCCGGATGACCGGACCGATAACTTTGACCTCCTGACGCCGAAGCTGGGCCTGATCTGGTCGGTAACGGAGGTGACCGATCTTTATGCGAACTATGCCCGCGGCGAGCGCGCGCCACAGGCCTCTGATCTCTACCGCCTGCAAAGCCTGCAAGTGGCCGGGCAGGTGAAGGAAGAGACGCTCGACAGCGTCGAGATTGGCGCGCGGGGCAATGCGCTGAACGGTCGGCTGGTATATGATGTTGCGGCCTACTGGATGGAGAAGGACAATTTCTTCTTCCGCGACAGTGACGGGCTGAATGTTCCCGATGGGGCGACCGAGCACAAGGGCGTGGAAGCCTCCGCGGCATTTGAGCTGACGCCTGTCCTGAGCGTGTCCGGCTCGGCCAGCTGGTCTAACCAGACCTATACATTCGACCGGATCACCGGCTCCGGCACCGAGACCATCCGCGACGGCAATGAGATCGACACGGCGCCGGAATGGCTGGCCAATGTTTCGCTGGATTGGCAGGCGACGGACGCGATCAAACTGTCACTGAATGTTGATCATGTCGGCGAGTATTTCGTGGATCCCGCGAACACGACCACTTACCCCGGCCACACCGTGCTGGGCGCGCGGGGCGCGTGGGCCCTCAGCGAGACGGCCGAGTTGTTCCTGATCGTGCGGAATCTGACAGACGAAAAATATGCCGACCGGGCAGATCTCGCCTTTGGCAATGAACGCTACTTCCCTGGCGAACCTCTGAATGCGACGCTGGGCATGAGAAAAACATTCTAGGAGGAAACCGATGAAACTCTATCATAGCCCCATGGCCCCCAATCCGGACCGGGTTGTCTTTTTCCTGCGCGCGAAAGGCAAGTTGGACGCGGTGGATCTGGAAGAAGTCTCCATCATGAAACAGGAGCACCGGACGAAGGAATATCGCGAGGTCTCTCCGTTTGCGCAGGTGCCGGCGCTGGTGCTGGATGATGGGACCAAGATCACCGAAAGCCGGGCGATTTGTACTTATTTCGAGAATGTCTTCCCGGAGCCGAACCTGATGGGAACGGACGCGAAGGAAAAGGCCCTGATCGAGATGTGGGATCGCCGAGTCGAGCTGATGTTCATGGTGCAGTTCGCGACCTGGTTCCGCAATGCGCATGAGATGATGGCGCCGCTGGAAGTGCCGCAAAGCGCCGAGGCCGCTGCCAAGGGCGAGAAGAACGCCAAGCGCATGGCTGAGCGATTTGATGCCCACCTTGCCGACCACGAATATCTCGCGGCTGACCGGTTCTCGATTGCGGACATTACGCTGTTCATCACCTGTGGCTTCTGCCGCGTGATGAAATGGGCGCCGCACAAGGAGCACGAGAATCTCGGTCGCTGGTACGACGCCATGAAGGCACGCGGTTTTGCGGGCTAGGCGTTCTTGATGTTCATCCCGCCATCGACCGGGATATGCACGCCGGTCAGGAAGCTGGCCGCTGGCAGGACGAGAGATAGCGTTATATTGGCGACTTCTTCCGGGATGCCATATCGGCGGAGCGGCACGCGGCGCTTGGCGTAGATTTCCTTGTGCTCGTCCTGGATGCCAGCGGTGATGCCCGTATGGATCGGGCCGGGGCAGATCGCATTGACGGTGATGCCTTCACGACCAAGGTCGACGGCGAGCCCGCGGGTCAGGCCGATGACGCCATGCTTGGCTGCGACATAGGGCGAATTGCCCGGCGTGGCGCCAAGGCCTTCCGTGGACGCAATATTCACGATGCGACCAAAGCCTGCCTTGCGCATGTAAGGGAGCGCTGCGCGGATGGCGCGCTGGTGGGAGGTCAGCATGACATTGATGCTGTCGGCCCATGCGTCTTCATAGCTTTCCTCGGCAACGTCAGCCATCCTGGCGAAGCCGGCATTGTTCACGAGAATTTCCAGCCCGCCGAAATGCGCGGCCGTCTCGTCCACGACGCGCTTGATCGCGTCCTTGTCGCTGACGTCCAGCGCCCAGCCCTGCACATTAGCGAAGCCAGCATCACGGATTTCCTGAACAACGACATCGACATTTTCCTGCTTGAGGTCTGTCACGGCGACGTTGGCGCCTTGGCGGGCGAACAGGTGGGCGGTGGCGCGGCCCATGCCGCTGGCGGCGCCGGTAACGAGTGCGGTCTTGCCTTCAATGGAGCGCGAGAGATCCTGATATGGCGGGTGGCTCATGTGCGTTTCTTTCGTTTCTTGATTGTGCCGGAGAAGTTGAGGACGGGGCGGCCATTCGCGGTGACAAGGCCGCGCACGAAGGTGATGGAGCCCCCCTTGCGGAGCACCTCTCCGCGCGCCTCGATATATTCGCCTTCCAGCGCGCCATCCAGAAATTCAGACGTGAAGGCGACCGTGACTCCGTATTCGCCCTCCATGCCGTCATGCGCGATCGCGAACAGGGAGAAGTCACCGAACGCCATCAGGCAGCCGCCATGCATCACGCCGCCCGCATTCATATGCTTGCGTTGTGCCCGAAAGGCCGCGACCGGGCCATCATCGTCAATCTTGAAATAGAACGGACCGGCGGCATCGTGTTCAAACGGCTCGTCGGGCCATGTCTGCCAGCCGGCAAACTCCCCGGTTTGGACTGTTTCTGCGGTCATTCCGCCTCCCTGCTGTTTTTCCGGCACGATACCGCACAGTCACCCTTCGACAAGCGTGCCGTTGGGGCATAGATTACGCGGGAAGGTATATAATCGGAGGAAATCGTATGGCATTCGATGCCGAAATCCGCGCGGCGCTGATCGAGCAGGTCCGCCGCTTCGTGACCGAGAAATGCGTGCCGATCGAGGCGCAAGTGGGCGACGAGGACGAAGTTCCGCAGGCTGTGGTCGATGAGATGAAGAATCTCGGCCTGTTCGGCATTGCGGTGCCGGAAGAGTATGGCGGCCTCGCGCTGGACATGGAGACCGAGGCGCTGGTGGCGTTTGAGCTCGGCCAGACCTCTCCAGCCTTCCGCAGTGTGGCCGGCACGAATATCGGTATTGGGAGCCAGGCGCTCGTCCTGTTCGGGACCGACGCGCAGAAGGAAAAATGGCTGCCGGGCATCGCGTCAGGCGATCTGATCGCGAGCTTTGCGCTGACCGAACCGGAAGCGGGCTCTGATGCGGGCAGCCTGACCACAAAGGCAATCCGTGACGGCGATCATTATGTGCTGAACGGCACCAAGCGCTACATCACCAATGCCAACAAGGCGGACCTGTTCACAGTCATGGCGCGGACCGATGTGGATACGCCGGGCCCAAAGGGCGTGTCAGCCTTTGTCGTGGAACGCGACACACCGGGCGTGTCGGTTGGTGTGCCGGAAAAGAAGATGGGCCAGCAGGGCGCGCACATTTGTGACGTGATCTTCGAAGATGCCCGCGTGCCAGCCGAGAACATCATCGGCAAGGAAGGCGAAGGCTTCAAGGTTGCGATGAGCGTGCTCGACAAGGGACGCCTGCACATCTCAGCCGTAGCGACGGGCGTGTCGAAACGCCTGATCCGCGAGATGGTGAATTATGCCCTCGAGCGGAAGCAATTCGGCACGGCCATCATGAACCACCAGATGATCCAGGCGATGATCGCTGACAGCCAGGCTGAGACTTATGCGGCGGAATGCATGATCATGGATGCCGCGCGTCGGCGCGATGCGGGCGAGGATGTCACCCTACTCGCCTCTTCCACGAAACTGTTTGCCACCGAGGCGTGCGGCCGGGTGGCTGATCGTGCGGTGCAGGTGTTTGGCGGCGCAGGCTATGTCTCCGACTATGGCATCGAGCGATTCTACCGCGACGTGCGCATCTTCCGCCTGTATGAAGGCACCAGCCAGATCCAGCAGATCATCATCGCACGCGAATTGGCCAAGGCGGCCAAAGCCGGGAGACTTTAAGCCATGTTCGAACACGATTTGACCGACCCGCATGATGTGGGCCTGAATGCCGAACGGCTTGCAGCCATTCCGCAATATTTCCAGCAGAACTATATCGACCGAGGCAAATTACCATGCGTGGCGACATTGGTGTCACGCGGGGGCGAGGTGGCGCTGGAGGATTATTCCGGCACCACGCATATTGGCGAAGGCGAACCGATCGGTCCGCATACGATCTTCCGAATCTATTCCATGACCAAGCCAGTCACGTCGCTGGCGGCGATGATGCTGTTTGAGGAGGGCAAGTTGCGCCTGGACCATGAAGTTTCGCGCTTCATTCCCGAGTTCGCGGACGTCCAGGTTTTCGACGGAGGCAATCGCGAGGATTATACGACCCGCGCACCTGACCGCCCGATGACAATCCTGGACTTGTTCACGCATACATCGGGAATCACGTACGGCTTCCTGATGCAGGACGAACCTGACGCGATCTATCGCAAGCACAAGATCGGTGCGCCGACCGAAACCTTGCTGGAAATGAGCCAGCGGATCGCGAAACTGCCGCTCTCATTCTCGCCTGGCACACAATGGGGATATGGGCATTCCATTGACGTGCTCGGCGCGATTGTCGAAATCGTTGCGGGGCAACCTCTCGATGAATTCTTCCGGGAACGTATCTTTGGTCCACTTGGCATGGATGATACCGACTTCTGGGTGCCGGAGAGCAAGATTGACCGGTTGATGGCATGCTACAACAAGCATCCGTTGACTGGCGAGATATCGATGTCCGATGCCGCTGGCAAGGAATCGAAGCTCTATAGCAAGCGTCCGAAACTACTGAATGCTGGCGGCGGTCTGGCCTCTACCGTGCGGGATTATCACCGTTTCTGCCTGATGCTGATGCGTGGCGGTACGCTGGACGGCGCCCGCATCATCAGCCCGAAGACGTGGGAGTTCATGCGCCAAAATCATCTTCCGGATGGCAAGACGATCAAGGAGATGGGAGACAAGACGTTCTCCGAAGCGCGGATGGAAGGCAATGGCTTCGGGCTCGGGGGCTCTGTGCTGACTGATCCGGTTGCCTCGATGCAGCCTTCCAGTCTGGGCAATTTCAGCTGGGGTGGCCTTGCGTCCACCTTCTTCTGGATTGATCCCGAAGAAGAAATGGTCGTCATCCAGGCGACACAGATGATCCCTTCAGGCACCTATCCGATCAGGCCACAATTGCAGCAACTCGTTTATGCGGCGGTGGACTGGTGAGCGAGGAGAAAGCGAACCCGGTCAGGCAGGCGATTCTAGATCTGACCACAGAAGCTGGTCCGGGCAAGACGATCAGTGCTGAACAGGCAGCGCGCGCCGTGAGCGATGCGAATTTTCAACGTGTGCTGAAGGATGTGCGGGCAGAAGCCGTGCGCCTGCACAAGGCGGGCACAGTCTTGATCTATCGGAAAGGCAAACCTGTCGAGGATCCGGATGTGTTCAAGGGCGTCTATCGGCTGGGCCTTCCAGCCTGACGGAGCTAGTTTCCATAGCGGCGGATTTCTGTCTGAAATCTGTGGCCCTTGGAGGTCAGCACGTAAAGGCGGTCATACTCAGTGGCCTCGACAATCGGCGCGCCGGGTTTGCCGCCGAGTGCTTTGACGAGTTCGGGCGTGGTGTTGGAATGGCCCACGACGAGGATGTTTCCGGGCGTCGCGCGGAGCATGTTCGCAAAGGTCTCCAGATTACCGGCGTCATAGGGCAGCACGGTGAGGCCAGTGGCCTTGGCAATTGGAAGAGCTGTCTGTCGCGTGCGCCGGGTATCGGTTGAGTAGATCGCTGTAAGGCCGGCCTGCTTCAATTCGTTTGCGAGAATATCAGCCCTGGCCCGACCGACAACCGTCAGGTCCGGATCGTCTCCGGCGGCTTTCTCTGCGTGGCGGACCAGATAGATTTGGCGGGCATCTGGCGCAGGCGACGAGGCGCACGCCGCCAATGGGATCGACGCCAAAAGCCCGAGTGCAAGTCTCCGTGTCAGCATCAGGCTGCCACCGGTTTGCGGATCGGGCGCTCAAGGGAAAACGCCGATTCTGTCGGACCGTTCTGCCTCAGGGATTGCAGCCTCTCCCAGCCATCCTGCATCGAGAAGCGCTCACCCCGCGGGGCCCACCAGAGTACGAAGCTGGCCCCGTCACTGCGGTCCAGACTGTCGGACAGACGGCGCATCCCGGGTGGGTGTGTGCGTCCATTGTAAGAGAACTCTTTCAGGGCTTCGATCGATGTCCAGCCAGCCATGGTGCACACATCCGGCGCAGCCATGTCGCGGGGATAAGGAAAGGCATCTTGCATGCCATACCAGTCACCATTTGGGCGCCGGATGCCGTGCGTATGCCAATGCATGCCGTCAAACGAGTCCGCGTCAGTGAAGATACGGGGCAAAATTGCCATGAATACCCGGACGAATTCATTCTCCATGTTGAACGCGCCTAATGGGCGCGCGCAATTGAAGTGAATCAATCGGTATTCCGTCGTCATTGAAATGTCCCCGTCCAATTTGGACAGGGATATGACAAAGCCGTTTCGCAATTGTTAAGAGAAAACGGACGGCAAAAAATAAACCTTCCGGCTACTTCCCTTTAAACTCTGCCGGGCGTTTCTTGAGGAATGCGGTAACGCCTTCCTTGAAGTCATCCGTGCGCCCAGCAGTGCGTTGAGCGATGCGCTCGTCGTAGATGGCTTCGTCGAAGTCGGATTCGCAGGCTTTCCAGATCAGCTCGCGTGCCAGAGACAGGGCGATGGTCGGGCCGGTTGCCAACTTCTCGGCCATTTCCAATGCCGTGGGCATCAATTGGTCATCCTCAACGATGCGATTGACCATGCCCCATTCCAACGCTTTTTCCGCAGGGACCTTATCGCCGAACAGCGCCATTTCCATTGCGCGCACGCGGCCGATCGTGCGGGCCAGAAGCCAGGTCGATCCGCCATCTGGTACGAGGCCTATGCGGCGGAAGGCTTGAAGGAAATAGGCGCTCTGGGCGCAAACCACGATGTCGCCAACAAGTGCGAGTGAACAGCCGACGCCAGCAGCGGGACCATTCACGGCAGTAATGACCGGATGCGGATGTTCCTTGATGGCCTGCATCAGCGGATTGTAGTGCGTTGTGAGGGCGCGCCCCGCATCTGGCTTGGAGCCTTCATGGCTGAGTTGTACGCTGAGACCGCCGGGGCCGAGATTCGCGCCGGAACAGAAGCCACGACCTGAGCCGGTAAGAATAGTGCAACGCGCCTCGTCCGCTGCCACTTCGAATGCGTGGAGCAATTCCTGCGCTGTATCGACGCCGCAGGCATTCAGCGTGCTTGGATCATCAAAGCTGATGACGGCGATGTCGCCTTTCAGCTCATAGGAAATTTTTGTGTAGGCCATGTGTTCCGCTCCCGATGGACGTTTTTTTACACCCTATTGTGTCGTCTGGCCCGCGTGAACGCCTGACCCAACGGAAATGTTTTTTATTTTGTTCAGGGGTCAATGCGCGTTACACTCAGGTGAGGAAACGACCCAAAGGAAGAAATACATGGCCCTAGATAGTGCTACCGGATCCGGCATGAGCTCGATACTGAGCCGCCAGAAAGCCGCACATATTCGCGACGGCATTCCCTCCGTTTCGAAACGAATCGAATGGCTGGACAAGTCCATCGACCTTCTGGTGACGCATGGCGACGTTCTGGCCGAAGCCATGCGGGAAGATTTTGGCCATCGATCTGTGGACCAGTCGAATTTGACCGATATTGCCGGGTCTATCGGCGCGCTCAAATTCTCGAAGAAGCATGTCGCCAAATGGATGCGGCCTGAGAAACGCAAGGTCGAATTTCCGCTTGGCTTGCTCGGCTCGCGCGCGGAGCTTCAGTTCCAGCCAAAGGGCGTGATCGGTGTGATCAGCCCCTGGAACTTCCCGGTCAACTTGACCTTCGCGCCGCTGGCGGGCGTGTTCGCTGCTGGCAATCGCGCGATGATCAAGCCATCGGAATTCACCGAGGCGACCTCAGAGCTGATGAAACAGCTGATTGGTCAGTATTATGACGAAGAAGAAGTGGCGGTCATCACGGGCGGTCCGGAAGTGGGCGCGGAATTCTCCAAGCTTGCTTTTGACCATATGGTCTTCACGGGCGCGACGTCGATTGCGCACCACGTCATGCGTGCCGCAGCAGACAATCTCGTGCCGCTGACGCTGGAGCTTGGCGGGAAAAGCCCGGTCATCCTCGGGCGGTCGGCCAATATGGAAAAAGCGGCAAGCCGTATCATGGCGGGCAAGACTTTGAACGCAGGCCAAATCTGCCTGGCTCCAGACTATGCCTTCGTGCCGCAGGAAAAGACCGCAGAATTTGTGGGCGCGGCGACCAAAGCCATTGAGACGATGTATCCGTCGGGCCTGAAAGACAATGACGACTACACATCAGTCGTGAACCAGCGCCATTATGACCGGATCATGAGCTATATCGAGGAAGCGCGCGAAAAAGGCGCGGAGGTCCACGAGCTCAATCCGGCGGGAGAGAACTTCTCCCAGCAGCCGCACCGCAAGATCCCGCCGCACATTATCGTCAATCCGGGCGATGATTTGAAAGTTATGCAGGATGAAATTTTCGGTCCGATCCTGCCCATCAAGTCTTATGGTGAAACAAAAGATGCGGTGGCATATGTAAACGCGCATGACCGGCCGCTTGGGCTTTACTATTTCGGTGAGGACTCGACCGAGAAAGATTACGTGCTGAACAATACGACGTCGGGGGGCGTGACCGTGAATGACGTCATCTTCCATGTCGCGCAGGAAGACCTGCCCTTTGGCGGTGTGGGTCCATCCGGCATGGGCAGCTATCACGGTCGGGACGGCTTCATGGAGTTCAGTCACAAGAAGTCAGTGTACACGCAAACGGGCAGTGAGATGCTGGCCATGATGCGCCCGCCTTATGGCGACAAGTTCCGGGGTCAGGTGAAAGGCCGCATCAAGCGCTAGGCTTTGTTTCCGGAAACAAGAAAGCCCGCCGGCAATGCTGGCGGGCTTTTTCTTTTGCGGTCTGTTCGAACTAGCGTTTCAGGAATGCTGGAATGTCGCTGCCGAAGCCTTTGACCTTTTCAGGAGCCGGATCGAGGATAGGGTCGTCATCCTTGCGCTTGCGGTCCCGTTCGCGATCGCGTTTTGGCTTCGCCGCACGCTCGCGCTTTGGCTTCTCTTCCGGGCGATCATCGGTCTGGGCATCGGACTTCGGTTCAGTCTTTGCCTTGGGCTCTTCAGCCTTGGCTTTAGGCTTGGACTCGGCGGGAGTTGCCTCTTCCAGCTTGTCGGTGTTCTCGTCGCGCCGACGCCTGCGCGAGCGACCTCCGCGTGATTTGTCGTCACGACTGCCTGACCGGGAACGGCCACGGCTGCGACTTTCATCCGGTGGCAGGTCTCCGAGTTCCTCCAGCAGGCCCTCGGGCATATAGTCCTCGACATCCTGCTGGATCATCTTGAGGACAAAGCCCCAGGATTTTTCGTCCGACGGTGACACAACCGTGAAGCTTTCGCCCGTACGCCCGGCGCGGCCGGTCCGCCCGATCCGGTGAACATAATCCTCGTCTTTGGGTGGCGGCGAATAGTTGAAGACATGCCCGACGTCCGGAATGTCTAGCCCGCGTGCGGCGACATCCGACGCTACGAGCAGCTTCAGGTCGCCGTCACGGAAACGCTGCAGCACCTGGGTGCGAAAGGCCTGCGGCAGGTCGCCATGAATGGCGGCGGCGTCGTGGCCATGCTTTTGCAAAGAGGCCGCGACGATATCGACTTCGACCTTCCGGTTACAGAAGACGATGCCGTTCTTCACGTCGCGGGACTCGATCACGCGGCGTAGCGCGGTGCGCTTGGCCTTCGCGTCATTGGTCGGAATGTGGACCACGTGCTGTGTGATCGTCTTGGCGGCGTCCGTCGGACGGGCAACTTCGATCTTGACCGGGTCGCGCTGGAAGGTCTTCGCCAGTCTCTGAATATCGGTCGGGAAGGTTGCCGAGAATAGCAGAGTCTGCCGTTTCGCCGGAATTTTGGAGACAATCTTCTCGATGTCGGGAATGAAGCCCATGTCGAGCATGCGGTCGGCTTCGTCAATGATGAGGTAGTCGACCCCCATCAGCAGCAGCTTTCCGCGTTCGAACTGGTCCATCAGGCGGCCCGGTGTGGCGATCAGTACGTCGACACCGCGTTGGAGCAGGCCTTCCTGTTCCTTGAAGCTGACACCGCCAATGAGCAGGGCCATGGTGAGTTTCAGGTGCTTGCCATACTTCTCGAAATTCTCGGCCACCTGCGCGGCCAGTTCGCGCGTCGGGCAGAGGATCAGGCAACGGGGCATGCGGGCCCTCGCCCGTCCGCGCGCAAGGCGATGGATCATCGGGAGCACGAAGGCCGCCGTCTTGCCGGTGCCGGTTTGCGCGATGCCTGTGACGTCGCCGCCGGCGAGGATATGGGGGATGGCTTCGGCCTGGATCGGCGTGGGCGTGGTATAGCCTGCCTCTTCCACAGCCTTAAGTACGTTCGGCCCAAGGCCGAGGTCTGCAAATGTTACGTCAGTCAATGTTATGGTTCCTGGAATGGTTTCTGATTCAACCCGGCGGCCTTGGTGGCCGCAGTTTCCCGCGTTCAGTGCCTTAGTGCACTTTTGGCGGGCCGGGCGAATTCCATGCCCGGAGCGTCGTGTTGCGCTGCACATAAGCCAAATTGTGACTAAATGGAAGGGGGGGCGCCCAGCTTTCGCCCGAGAGCGCGCAGGTCAGACGCGATAGCGCTGGACGTCATCGATCAGATTTTGCAGCACGCGCTTGGATCGGCCCCAATCAAATGCCTGTCCGGGCACGGTAATCGTGCCTTTCAGCAATGTGCCTTCCTCACGGGATTCCAAAGTGATGATCATGTTGCCCTCCCACGACCAGACAGAAGAGGCCATTTTGGAATTGATGATGCAGCCATCGCCTGCCTCTGAAATATCCACGATTGGCTGGCTGCGGCTGGCGAGCGAACAGACCACGGCAGCGAGCGTTTCGCCGAACGTGTTGCGAAAGCCTTGCGACAGTTCGCGGTCCATCTTGAGGCCGAGCTTGGCATAAAGCGGGATGGCGATGTCTTTCATCGCGGCCAGCGGGACCCCGCCCGCGCCAGCCGCCGCCATGACGGGCTCGGCATATTTGAAGAACTGTTCTGCGGTCATCCCTTGGGGAGTCGCCCCGGTGACTTGGACGACCCGTGCTCGAACATCGGGATGGTTGATGATCTCTCCCACATTCATCGAATTGCGCCAATCGACGCTGGGATCAACATTCTGTGCAGGGAGGGATGGCATTGAGGCGGAGTGTGCGCCGTCTGTAACAGCTGTTCCGCAATTGGCGCAGAAGCGGTGGCCATCTCCCAGCTTCTGTCCGCAATTTGTACAAAACATGGGCGGTCCCCTCGTCCATATGACGAGAGGACCTTACCCCAAATCAGGCGCCCGCGTCAGCGAGATTCTGGTTCGCAAAATCCCAATTCACGAGATTGTCCAGGAAAGCGCCCATATAGTTCGGGCGGCTGTTCTGGTAGTCGAGGTAGTATGCGTGCTCCCAGACATCCATGGTCATGATCGGCGTAGCGTCGATATCTGTGACCGGCGTTTCCGCGTTCGGGGTCTTGGTGATGTGCAGCTTGCCGCCCTTGTAGACCAGCCAGGCCCAACCGGAGCCAAACTGACCGCCGCCTGCTGCTTTGAAGTCCTTCACGAACTGGTCGTAGCCGCCCAGGTCGCGGTCGATCAGTTCTGCCACTTTGCCGTGCGGTTTGCCGCCGCCGCCCGGTTTCATGCAGTGCCAGTAAAATGTGTGGTTCCAGACCTGGGCCGCATTGTTGAACAGGCCGGCCTTGCCGCTATCGGCTGCGGCTTTCTTGATGATGGATTCGAGCGACTCGTTTTCGAGGTCGGTGCCCTCGATCAGGCCGTTGAGGTTGTTGACATAAGCGGCGTGGTGCTTGCCGTGGTGAAAGTTCAAGGTCTCCTCGGAGATGTGCGGCGCCAGGGCGTCGCGTCCGTATGGGAGATCAGGGAGGGAAAATGCCATTTTGGGCGTCCTTTCTTGCAGCAAAGTATCTGGTCTAATTACGCGTCTTCCCACATATGGGTTGCATGTCAAACCAGACTAGCCCTCTTTCCAAATCTCAATGGGCCGCAATCGACAAGCGGATTCTGCGGGCAGACGAAGACCGCTGGATTTCCAGCCGCTATGCGAAGGACGATCAGCGACAGGCGCTGACGGCACTTTATGCGCTGGCATACGAGCTGGCACGGGTGCGCCTGGTGGTTTCGGAAGAGGGTCTTGGCCTGATCCGGTTCCAATGGTGGCGGGATGCAATTTCCGAAATTGAAATGGGCAAAGTGCGCGAACATGACGTCGCGCGGGCCTTGAAAGAAGAGATCGAGGCCGGGCGCCTGAAAGCACGCGCCTTGCAGGATCTGATTGATGGTTATCAGGCTGCCTTTGAAGCGCAGGACCGGGCATTGGAACCGGAAGGCTGGCTTGCGCTGACGGCGGCGCATGTGCTGACGCCGATGCATAACTGGGCTGAGGAAATCCGGAACGTCGCGCCCTATTTTGCCGCCGCTCGCCGCTCTGACTCCAAGGCATTCGGCCCGATCCTGCCGCCTGCACCGAAGCCGATCCGGCCAGCCATTGCGCATTTCCGGCTGCGCAAACTCTACACCGAGGGCAAGACGCCGAACGCGATCCAGAAACGGCTCTGCGTGCTGCAGGCGGTCCGTAGCGGCAAGGTCTAGGGCTCGAACGCCTTCAGGATGGGACATGGGCCGCCATCCTCATATGCACATTCTTCCGCAAGCCGTTTCAATGACGCCCGGGCCTGCTGTAGCTCGTTGATCTGGGCATCCAGCGCCTTGAGACGATCTGTTGCCATTTGTCTCGCTTCCGTGCGGTCTGTCATCGCGTCGAGTTCGATCAGGCGGGCAATTTGCTTCAACGTGAAGCCGGCGGCCTGCGCAGAGCGAATGAAGCGAAGGCGTTCCATATCTGCACGGCCATATTGGCGGATGCCACCTGAGACGCCGCTGCCTTGTGGGCGCTCCGGTAGCGGCATCAGACCCAGACGCTGATAATAGCGGACGGTTTCCACACCTACGCCTCCAGCTTTGGCCAATTTTCCAATCGAGATTTGAAGATCGTGTTGCAACCGTACCATGGTACGGGGGTTATATAGGCAAGGTCTGAAGTCCACAATCGGAGTTTCCCATGTCTACGACCAAACCCGTCGCCCATCTCTACCGGATGAAAACACCGTCGCATGTCTGTCCGTTCGGGCTGAAAAGCCGGGCGCTTCTGAACCGCAAAGGGTATGCGGTGGATGATCATCTCCTGACCAGCCGCGAGGAGACCGATGCCTTCAAGCGAGAGCATGATGTAAAGACGACGCCTCAGACTTTCATCGACGGAAAGCGGATCGGCGGATACGACGCCTTGAAGGAATTCTTCGGCCAGCCTGCGAAGGACAAGGACACGAAGACCTATACGCCGGTCATGGCCATCTTCGCGTCGGCTGCCCTGATGGCGCTAGCTGTCAGCTGGGCCACCTATGGCAGCTTGCTGACCATCCGTGCAGCGGAGTGGTTCATTGCGATCAGCATGTGCATCCTGTCCATCCAGAAATTGCGGGACCTTGAAAGCTTTTCCAACTCGTTTCTCGGCTACGACCTGTTGGCGCGGAAATGGGTCAGGTACGCTTATATCTATCCGTTTGCGGAATTGCTGGCAGGCGTGCTGATGATTGCCGGCGCATTGATCTTTCTGGCGGCGCCGGTCGCCCTGTTCATTGGCACGATTGGTGCGGTATCAGTTTTCCGTGCGGTCTATATCGAGAAGCGAGACCTGAAATGCGCCTGTGTCGGCGGAGACAGCAATGTGCCGCTGGGCTTTGTCTCCCTGACCGAAAACCTGATGATGATCGCAATGGCTGTGTGGATGCTGGCCAAATAAGGCTCAGGTGCCGCGTGTATCGCCATACAGATGGATGTGCAGGCGGTCAGTGAAATTGTAGCCAGCTTCAAGACATGCCTCGGCAAGCCATGTTTCTCGCGCACGAAGTTCGGCGGGCGTACGGCCCTCGGGCATCAGCCATACGCGACCGGTGGGCATACCGGATTGTGCAACAAGGGCGTGAACTTCTGTGAGGTCTGACGGGTTTGCGACGACGATCTTGAAGTTCGCGCGCGGGTCGCTCGCATAGAAGTCGAGCACTTCGGGCCTGAGACGGATTGAGGCCGAATTGCCGGAATGGGCCAGCTTCGGCGAGACATTGAACTGGTCGATCAGCTCCGCCGCGAGACCAATAGGCTTGATCGTGCCATTGGTTTCGATCTCGATATAGAAGTCTGGGTCGAAGGTTTTGAGATTTTGGATTAACTCACCGAGTTCGCGTTGTTGCAGCAAAGGTTCACCACCGGTGAAGATGATGCGGCGGCAAGGCTGGCTGATCAGTCTCTCGGTCAGGGCGTCGACAGATACATCGACGGTCTCTGCTGTGCGGTCGAATTTTTTCGGGGCGCCCGGCAGGTCATCGCGATGAGCAAACTCCGTCCCCAGAAAATTCCATGTATAGGCCGTGTCGCACCAGACGCAGTGCAGGTTACACTGGGAAAAGCGCACAAATACACTCGGCTTGCCGGCCGAGACGCCCTCGCCTTGTAGCGAATGGAAAATCTCGGGCACGCCGGGCTCTGTGACGGCGAGGCGCATGTTTATTCTGCCGGGACCAGGCTGGTGGCCGACAGCCAGGAATCAAAGTCTTCCAGTGCGCGTACGGCCTGCGCGCGTTTCTTGGCGCGGCCCTTGTCCTTGCCGCGCAGGCGCTTACCGTCGGGCCCGTGTTTGGGGAAGTCGGTGATCTCAGGGAACAGGCCGAAATTCACGTTCATCGGTTGGAACGTCGCCTTGCCTTCAAGGTGTCCGCCGGTGATGTGGCGGATTAGCGAGCCGAGTGCGGTCGTCTCGGGCGGCGGCGCCAATGGACGGCCAAGGCGCTCTGCCGCGGCAAAGCGACCGGCGAGCAAGCCCATGCCCGCGCTTTCGACATAGCCTTCGACGCCGGTAACCTGGCCAGCAAAGCGCAAGCGCGGCAGGGTTTTCATGCGCAGCTGCTCGTCGAGCAGTTTCGGCGAATTCAGGAACGTATTGCGATGGATGCCGCCAAGCCGCGCAAACTCTGCTTTTTCGAGGCCGGGGATCATCCGGAAGATATCGGTCTGCGCGCCATATTTCAGCTTGGTCTGGAAGCCGACCATGTTCCACAAGGTGCCGTGGGCATTGTCCTGGCGCAGCTGGACGATGGCGTGCGCCTTGATGTCCGGCTGGTGTGGATTGGTCAGGCCGACCGGTTTCATCGGTCCGAATCGCAGCGTCTCGCGACCGCGCTCTGCCATGACTTCAATCGGCAGGCAGCCTTCAAAGTAAGGCGTGTTTTTTTCCCATTCCTTGAACTCGGTCTTCTCGCCCGAGATCAGCGCGTCGATGAAGGCATTGTACTGGTCTTCATCCAGCGGGCAGTTGATATACGCCGCTGTGTCTCCGCCGGGTCCGGGCTTGTCATAGCGGCTCTGGCGCCAAGCCTTGGTCATGTCGACGGAGTCGAAATAGACGATTGGCGCGATGGCGTCGAAGAAAGCGAGATCATCCTCGCCAGTATGGGCGTGGATGGCTTCCGCGAGCTTGAGCGAGGTGAGCGGCCCGGTGGCCACGATCACGCTGTCCCAGTCTTCGGGCGGGATACCGTCGATTTCCTCGCGGATGATGGTGACGTTCGGATGGGCTTCCAGCTTGGCAGTGACAGCTTCTGCAAAACCTTCGCGGTCCACGGCCAGCGCGCTGCCGGCGGGCACTTGGTGCTCGGCTGCCGTATGCATGATCAGGCCATTCGCGCGGCGCATTTCCTCATGCAGCACGCCGACGGCATTCGAGACGTGATCGTCCGACCGGAACGAATTGGAACAGACCAGCTCCGCCAGTTTGTCGGTCTGGTGCGCATCAGTGCCTTTGACGCCGCGCATTTCGTGCAAGATGACGGGCACGCCTGCATTTGCGGCCTGCCAGGCGGCCTCCGACCCGGCCATGCCGCCGCC
The DNA here is from genome assembly GCF_002366485.1 of Hyphomonas sp. UBA3195. Taxonomy (NCBI): domain Bacteria; kingdom Pseudomonadati; phylum Pseudomonadota; class Alphaproteobacteria; order Hyphomonadales; family Hyphomonadaceae; genus Hyphomonas; species Hyphomonas sp. UBA3195. The sequence continues at coordinate 74,962 of NZ_DEXB01000025.1, read as the reverse complement.
GATAATATGAATGGGTTTGATGCTCATGGGCCGGATGTGCGGGGCGACGGCCCCTCCGTCAAGATGGCGTTTGCCGTGATTCCTCGTGGCGAGCGCGCGGTGAGGCGTGTAAGGAGTCGGGTATGACTCGTGAACTCTCCATTCCCGGCCTTGTTTCAGAGGCTTGGTCCCTTGCGCTGAAAGCGGCGCGGCCCAGCTTGGTCATCATGCTGGCCCTGATTGTGGCAGGCGGGGTTTACACGTTCGCCGTGGGACCTGGATCTTCAATGGGCGATGCAGCGCCGGCCATTGCTGCGCTGGTCGTGTTCGTAGTCGGCATCGAATTTTCGCTGGTTGTGTACCGCGCCATGCTGGACACCGGGACGGGAGACCGGTTGCGCCTCGCCCATGCAAATCTGGCGATCTACGTGGCATTCCTGTTTGTGGGTGTCTTCATCGGGTTCTTCCTCCTGATTCTGCCCGGAATCCTGCTCAAGGCTTCCGGTCGGGTGGATGTTGATGCGGAGACGCCGCCAGAAGTCGTGCAGGCCGCGCTGATCGACATGCTGCCGACCGCTTATGGCGCGGTGCTGATCCTTGCCTGTCTGGCGGGTGCAGCCATACTGTTCTTCATAGCATTGCGTCTGTTGCTGGTTGGCGCTGCAACGGTTGCGACGGGCCAGACACTGGTGTTTCGCACATGGCCATGGACCAAGGGCCACGCTGTGAAACTCGGTCTCGCGGGACTGGCGACACACATCCTGCCATTTGCTGTGGCGGTTCTGATCAACTGGACCTTGCGGGATATCTGGGGCGATAGCGCCATTGGGGCCTTCCTGTCAGGCGCGATTGGCATGGCCCTGCTGGTGCCGTTCCTGCTTGGCGGACATGGCCTGGCGGTGGCCACCCTGCACCAGCTGCACCCTGGTGCCGAGCCAAGCGAATGATTGCACCTGTCATCTAAATCGTCCTATCCTGACGCCTGATAAGCAGTTCAGGGGGGCTCTGCCACATGCCAAGCCGGTTTTCATTTGATGGCGCGCTGATGTTCGCGTTCCGTGCGGCGCATGTGCGGAGCTTTCTCTGGGTCTTTCCTCTCGCCTTTGCCGGTGTGTTCACCCTGTGCAGCTTGGCGATCCTGATTTTCGCCAAAGACGATTTTTTACAAGTATTCCAGACCATAGAAATGCTGGAGCAGGCCTCGGTCGGTCGGGGGGACCCTCAAGCCGTATTCGCCGCGATATTGGGTGCGATGGAGCCACTGGTCGGGTGGGCGGTCTTCGCCATGCTCGGCAGCTGGATCATCTGGGCAATGTTCGAAGCCGCGTCGCAACGGCGATATGTTCGCGATGAGCGATTTTCCCTCGGTTTCGGAGGGGATGAAATACGAATGATGGCGGTCGGACTCTGTTGGGCCGTGATGCAAACCCTGTTCATCATTGTACCGGTGCTCATGTTCTTTGGGGCCGTGTCCACGGCAGTGGGGCTTGCGGCCGATGGCGTTACCGAGTCACAGATCGCGAGCCGCGTCGTGGGTACGATCCTGGGTGCATTCGGGCTCTGGATCGTGCTGTTTTTTGTCTACGCGTTTTTCGCAACGCGGCTGGCACCGTGTTTTGGTCTCACCATAAAAGACAAGGCTTTCCGGTTTTTCGATGCCTGGAACGTGTCGCGTGGCCGGTTTTGGCCAATCCTCGGTGCATATCTCATCCTCAGCATCGTGGGTGGAATCGTCGTCAGCATCGCCGACCAACTGCTCCAGTTGCCTATGATGTTCATGATGGCGCCAGCATTTGAGAATGTTCAGACTGGCGATGACATTGCCGCAGCCTTCATGAGCAGTGGGGTGATCGTGGTGTTGGCCGTCTACCTGATCGGGCGCCTGTTCCTGTCGGGGCTGCTCATGCATGTCGCTGGCGCGCCGGCTGCGTTTGCGGCGAGGCATGACCCGCGCGGCAGTGTGGACGATACGTATCGTGTGGATACTTTCAGCTAAAGAGAGGGCGAGCTGATGAATACTCTGGAATTTTCAGTCGGGAATGCGATGGGGCACTTCCGCAAAACCGGGGGACCGAAAGGGTTTCTCTGGAAGTATGCGTTGGCATACGCGCTGATCGGAATTGTTGTGCAGGGGCTCAGCCTCTACCTCATGGCGCCCATCTATGGTGCTGCGTTCAATCCCATCGTCATGGAAGATCCCGACATGATGGATCAGGTGATGCCGGAGAATATGGGCCGGGTGGCGCTCGGCTATCTGGTCTCTTTTGTCTTTGGTATCCTGATGTGGATCATGTTCGAAGCCGCCAGCCAGCGGCGCTACATGCGCGCCGACGGGTTCAGCCTGAAGCTTGGCGGTGATGAAGGCCGCCTGTTCGTGGTCGGCCTGTTCTGGTTCGGTCTGCTGATCCTGCTTTATATAGGGATGTTCATATTGATGATGATCCCCATGATCATCGGAGCCGCCGCGGGCGGTGATGGCGCCTTGGCCGCCGGAGCTGTGGCGGTGATTGTCATGCTTGCCTACATGGTGTTCGCAATATGGGTTGCTGTGCGCTTCTCACCCGCGGCCGCCATGACCATTCGGGATCGCAAGATTCGGTTCGGCAGTGCGTGGCGCGCCACCAAAGGCAAGGTGTGGACGTTGATCGGCAGCTGGCTGATCCTGGCGCTGATCATGATGGCGATCATCTTTGTCTTGTATCTGGTCTTCGCGGTGACCGCTGTCCTGGCGTTGATGCCGGTCATGCAGAGCGGATCGGACGATCCGGCCGCGATACTTGCTGCCTTTGCATCGCCGGGATTCATCATCCCCGCGATTTTCTTCGGGCTGATCTATATGGGGCTGGCTGGCATCATGATGCATGTGTTCGGTGGCCCCGCAGCGCTGGCTGCGAAGACCGACCCGAACTGGACGGACACGGCGGCGATCAACGAAACCTTCGTCTAGCGCGACAGGCGATTACTTGGCAGGGCTCGGCGTGCGGGATTTCCGCTTTGCCGGGCTCTTGGCTTTTGGCGTTGCCTTGGTTGCGGCCTTTGCAGGGGCCTTGGCCTTCGGCCTAGCTGCAGCTTTGGCTTTCGTAGGCGCCTTTGCGGCGGCCTTTTTCGGTTTGGCGGCAGGCTTTGCCTTGCTCGTGCCTTCGGCTCGCAATCGCTTGTTGCGCGCGGCGCGGCGCTCGTCCTGACGTCGGAACGTCTCGGCGAGGTGTTTACCGGTCCAACTGTCGGTGCAGGCAGCAATATCTTCCGGTGTGCCATAAGCGACGAGTTCGCCGCCGCCATCGCCGCCTTCAGGACCGAGGTCCAGCACCCAGTCCGCCGTTTTCACCACATCCAGATTGTGCTCGATCACGACGACCGTGTTGCCGGTGTCGACGAGGGAGTGCAGCACTTCGAGAAGCTTGCGAACGTCCTCGAAATGCAGGCCGGTCGTCGGTTCGTCGAGAATGTAGAGCGTCTTGCCGGTGGCGCGCTTGGAGAGTTCCTTGGCGAGCTTCACCCGCTGGGCTTCGCCGCCCGACAAAGTCGTCGCCTGCTGGCCGACTTTCACATAGCCAAGGCCGACCTGGTTCAACGTGTCGAGCTTGGTCGAAATCGCAGGCACGGCGGAGAAGAATTTCGCGGCGTCTTCCACGGTCATGTCCAGCACGTCGGCAATCGACTTGCCCTTGAACAGGACTTCCAGCGTCTCGCGATTGTAGCGCTTGCCCTTGCAGGTTTCGCACGTGACATAGACGTCTGGCAGGAAATGCATCTCAATCTTGATGACGCCGTCGCCCTGACAGGCTTCACAACGCCCACCCTTCACGTTGAAGCTGAACCGGCCAGGTGCGTAGCCGCGCGCCTTGGCCTCGGGCAGTCCGGCAAACCAGTCGCGGATCGGGCCGAAGGCACCGGTATAAGTGGCCGGGTTAGAGCGCGGTGTACGGCCAATCGGGCTCTGGTCAATGTCGATGACCTTGTCGAGATGCTGCAGGCCTTCAAGGCTTTGGTACGGCTGTGGCGGGCTGGACGCGCCGTTCAGCTTGCGAGCCAGTGCTTTGTAGAGCGTTTCGATGATCAACGTGGATTTGCCGCCGCCGGAGACGCCCGTGATGCAGGTGAAGCTGCCAAGCGGGATCGTGGCGTCGACATTTTTCAGATTGTTGCCGGTGGCCCCCTTCAGGGTCACCTTGCGCTTGGCTTTCTCGACCGGACGGCGCGTCGGAATCGGGATTTCCTTGGTGCCGTTCAGATAGTCTGCTGTCAGGCTTTTCGGACTGGCCATCACCTCATCGGGCGTGCCCTCGGCAATGATCTGGCCGCCATGCACACCTGCGGCCGGTCCCATGTCGATAACATGGTCAGCGGTCAGGATAGCATCCTCGTCATGTTCCACGACGATCACGGAGTTTCCAAGGTCACGTAGGCGTTTCAGCGTTTCCAGCAGGCGATCATTGTCGCGCTGGTGCAGGCCAATGCTCGGCTCGTCCAGCACGTAGAGCACGCCGGTCAGGCCGGAGCCGATCTGGCTGGCGAGCCGGATGCGTTGGCTCTCCCCGCCAGACAGCGTGCCCGAGGCGCGGCTGAGCGTGAGGTATTCCAGGCCGACATCATTGAGGAAGTCGAGCCGGTCATTGATTTCCTTCAGGATGCGTCCGGCGATCTCATTCTGCTGTTTCGTCAGCGACTTGTGAACGGCAGCGAACCAGTCATGTGCCTGCTTGATCGAGAAGACCGAGGCGTCGGAAATGTCGAGACTGTCGATCTTCACCGCCAGCGCTTCAGGTTTCAGACGCTTGCCACCGCAGGCCGGGCAGGGTGCGGCTGCCTGAAATTTCGCGATCTCGTCACGCACCCATTGGCTGTCGGTTTCGCGATAGCGGCGCTCAAGGTTCGGGATGACGCCTTCGAACGTCTTCTTCACCTCATAACGGCGCATGCCGTCATCGTAGACAAAATTGATTTCTTCTTCGCCCGTGCCGAACAGGATCATCTGGTGGATGTCCTCCGACAATTTGTTCCAGGGCTTCTTCAGGTCAAATCGGTAGTGCGCCGACAAGGCCTGCAGAGTCTGGGTCTGGTAGGGTGAGGTCGATTTGGCCCAGGGCGCGATCGCACCGTTCAGCAGGTCAAGATCCTTGTCCGGAACAACCAGTCCGGCATCCACCTTCAATTGCTGTCCGAGGCCGTCACAGGTCGGGCAGGCCCCGAAGGGATTGTTGAACGAGAAGAGGCGGGGTTCGATTTCAGGGATTGTGAAGCCGGAGACCGGGCAGGCGAAATTGGCGCTGTAGGTGATGCGCTTCGGCTCGGTCTCGCCGTCTTCGAGATCGGCATATTCGCCGATAGCGATGCCATTGGCGAGTCCGATCGCCGTCTCGAAACTTTCGGCGAGGCGCTGTTCCATGCCCTCGCGCACGACGATCCGGTCGACCACGACGTCGATGTCATGCTTGAATTTCTTGTCCAGTTTGGGCGGGTTTTCCAGTTCGTGAAACTCGCCGTCGACCTTGACCCGCTGGTAGCCATTCTTGAGCAATTCGGCGAATTCCTTGCGGTACTCCCCTTTCCGGCCACGGACGATAGGCGCCAGCAGGTAGAGCCGCGTGCCTTCGGGCAGTTCCATTGTGCGGTCGACCATCTGGCTGACGGTCTGGCTCTCGATGGGCAGGCCGGTGGCTGGCGAATAAGGGATGCCGACGCGTGCCCACAGCAGGCGCATGTAGTCGTAAATCTCGGTGACCGTACCAACAGTCGAGCGCGGGTTCCGGCTGGTCGTCTTCTGCTCAATCGAGATAGCGGGCGACAGGCCCTCAATGCTCTCTACATCCGGCTTCTGCATCAGCTCCAGGAACTGGCGCGCATAGGCCGAAAGGCTCTCGACATAACGGCGCTGGCCTTCGGCATAGATCGTGTCGAATGCCAGCGAGGATTTGCCTGATCCAGAGAGGCCGGTCATCACGACCAGCTCGCCGCGGGGGATATCCACGTCGACATTCTTGAGATTGTGTTCCTTGGCGCCGCGCACGCGGATGAAGGGAGACTCTGCCATTGACGGGCTCTCTGCTGGATTGATGCTCGTTTCGCCAGCGAAACGGGACTAAATATCTGCTAGGTCCTATGTGTGCCTTGAGTCCAGCTTGACGACAAGAACAAAATGTGAACATACAGCGGGCGCTGCTTTTTCATGCCGAAGGCGGGGGGAATTTTCACCGCAGCGGGCGACACACCGCCTTGAGCAGAGTAAAAGCGGATTCGAATCGAAAGCGAAACAGACCGGAGCGGAGTTGGAACCATGGCAGGATCAGTGAACAAGGTCATTCTTGTCGGAAATGTTGGACAGGACCCGGAAGTCCGCCAGTTCCAGAATGGCGGCCAGGTCGCCAGCTTCTCGCTCGCCACGTCCGAGACGTGGAAGGACAAGAATACGGGCGAACGCAAGGAAAAGACCGAATGGCATCGCGTTTCGGTTTTCAGCGAAGGCCTTGTCCGCGTTGTCCAGAATTATATCAAAAAGGGCTCCAAGCTCTATATCGAGGGCCAACTCGAGACCCGCAAATGGCAGGACAAGGATGGCCAGGATCGCTACACGACTGAAGTCGTGCTGCGCGGCTTCAATTCCACGCTGACCATGCTGGACAGCCGTAATGAAGGCGGTGGCCGGTCGTCCGGCAATGATTTCGGCGGCTATCAGGGGCAGGCCGGCGCGCCGCGCCAGATGAGCGGCCCGCAGGAAAGTTTCAGCCAGGACCTCGACGACGAGATCCCGTTCTAGCGCTATGCGGGCAGGCTGGCATCCTGGGCACTGGTTGGCGGCGACTGTGGTCGCCTTACTGGGCGCATGCCAGTCTCCGCCGATCGTCCCGGTCGGAAATCTTGATTCTGTCCTTGCCAGCGAATCCCTGACGCCGGATACAGCGGCGCTCGTCGTCTACCGGCTTGAAGACAGTCGAACATGGACCACCAGCGGTGAGCGGCCATCTGAGCGTTTCGTGGCCGCATCGACCTCCAAGATCCCGCACACGCTGATTGCCTTGGAGACAGGCGCTGTCAGCGGCCCCGATGAATGGTTTGAGTGGGATGGTGAGACGCGGTTCTTGCCGGTGTGGAATGAAAGTCAGGATTTCGCTTCGGCCTTCCAGCGTTCCACGGTGTGGATTTACCAGACGGTCACGCCGCGTATCGGCAATGTCGCGCTGAGCACTTGGCTCGCGCGCTTTGGCTATGGGAACGCTGACACGGGCACCGAGGATGATATTCAGACCTATTGGCTGAAGGGCCCGCTGAAGACCTCCGCGCGGGAGCAAGTCGTGTTTCTCGCGAAACTGTCTGCCCGCACTTTGCCGCTTTCGGCGCGGACCTATGAGCAGGCGATTCCGATGATGCTCGCCGAGGAGGGTGATGGCTGGTCGATCCATGCCAAGACGGGTTGGAAGAGTGTATCCGGTGAAACGGATATCGGCTGGTATGTTGGCTGGCTGGAACAGACCGAAGGTGGCGCTCCGGGTACATATACATTCGCGTTCAATCTGGACATGAACGCTGAAAATCCGGCACTGAAAACGCGCAGAGAGGCGGTCCGCAAAGCGCTCGAAACCATCGGGGCGCTGAGCCCTGCTTCCGAGACCCCGTTTTAGGGCGATTTCGCCCGTATTTACTGCTATTTTGGCCCTGTCGCATTTGTTTCAATCATGGCGGGATGCTAGACATGTTCCTGTATCGGAACAGGTGATTCCCGTTAATTTCACCGTAGCCAGGACGAATTCTCCATGAGCGACGACACAACTCCGCCAGACGACCCGGAAACGCCAGAAAATGGCGGTGAGGGCAGCGCGCCCCTTCCGGACGGCATTGAGCTGATTTCTATCGAATCCGAGCTGAAAAGCTCCTATCTCGACTATGCGATGAGCGTCATCGTGAGTCGGGCACTACCGGATGTGCGGGATGGTCTGAAACCTGTTCATCGCCGCATTCTCTATGCGATGAACGAGGGCGGCAATACGCCCAGCAAGCCGTACAAGAAATCTGCAAATATCGTCGGCGCGGTGATGGGTAACTACCACCCGCACGGTGACTCTGCGATCTATGACGCGCTGGTGCGCATGGCCCAACCATTCTCGATGGGCGTGACGCTCGTAGACGGTCAGGGCAATTTCGGCTCGATCGACAATGATCCACCAGCCGCCATGCGTTATACCGAAAGCCGCATGACGAAGGAGGCGACCTATCTGCTCGCCGATATCGACAAGGATACGGTCGACTTCCAGGACAATTACGACGGATCCCAGAAAGAGCCGATTGTCCTGCCGGCGCAGTATCCGAATCTGCTGGTCAATGGTGCTGGCGGCATCGCGGTCGGTATGGCGACGAATATCCCGCCGCACAATCTGGGCGAAGTGATCGACGCGACACTGGCAATCATCGAAGACCCGACGCTGGATGAAGACGCCCTGCTCGAAATCGTCCCCGGTCCTGACTTTCCGACCGGCGGCCAGATCATGGGCATGTCCGGCAGCCGCAAGGCGATGACCACCGGCCGCGGCAGCGTGATCATGCGCGCCAAGACCGATATCGAAGAAGCCAAGAATGGCCGTCAGGCCATTATCGTGACCGAAATTCCCTATCAAGTGAACAAGGCCGCGATGATTACAAAGATCGCGGAACTCGTGCGTGACAAGCGCATCGAAGGCATCGCTGACCTGCGGGACGAATCCGACCGGAACGGCATTCGTGTTGTGGTCGAACTGAAAAAGGATGCGAGTGCAGAAGTGGTGCTGAACCAGCTCTTCCGTTTCAGCCAGATGCAAACCAGTTTTGGCGTCAACATGCTGGCCCTGAATGGTGGTCGCCCGGAGCTGATGAACCTGCGCAAAGTGCTCGATTGCTTTGTGGCTTTCCGTCAGGAAGTCGTGGTTCGCCGCACCAAGCACGAATTGAACAAGGCACGCGACCGCGCCCACGTCCTTGTCGGCCTGGCCATGGCCGTGGCCAACATAGACGAAGTCATTCGCATCATACGCTATTCGCCCGATCCGAATGCAGCCCGCGAAGCTCTGCTCGAGAAAGCTTGGCCGATCATGGATATGGGCCCGCTGCTGGATCTGATCGCGGACCGCCGGACCCGCAAGGGCGACGGCGACACGATCTATCTGTCCGATGAGCAAGCGCGCTCCATTCTTGCGCTGCAGCTGTCCCGTCTGACGGGCCTCGGCCGTGACGAGATTGGCAATGAAGCCAAGGGTCTGTCCGAGAAGATCGAGGAATTCCTCAGCATCCTGCGGTCGCGCCAGCGCGTTCTGGACATCATCAAGGGCGAGCTCTCTGAAGTTAAAGAGAAATTCGCTGTTCCACGTCGGTCGGAATTCGCCTTTGGCGGCATCGACATGGAAGACGAAGACCTGATCGAGGTCGAAGACATGGTCGTGGCCGTGACGCATGGCGGCTACGTCAAGCGCACCCCGCTCTCGACCTATCGTACGCAGCATCGGGGCGGCAAGGGCCGCTCGGGCATGAACATGAAGGACGAGGACTTCGTCGTGAACGTGTTCTCGGCGACCACGCATACTGAAGTCCTCTTCTTCTCCTCGGCCGGCATGGTCTACAAGGAGAAGGTCTGGCGCTTGCCGATTGGTGGGCCGAACTCGCGCGGCAAGGCGCTGGTCAATATCTTCCCACTGGCCGCCGATGAGCGTATCGAAAGCGTCATGCCGCTGCCGGAGGACGATGAGTCCCGCAATGAGCTGGACGTCATGTTCGCGACGAAGACCGGCACGGTCCGCCGTAACAAGTTGTCAGATTTCACTCGCGTGAACCGCAACGGCAAGATCGCGATGAAACTGGAAGATGATGACGGCATCGTGTCAGTGAAGATCTGTTCCGAGAAGGACGATATCCTGCTGACCACAGCGCTTGGCCAGTGTATCCGCTTTGCCGTTCCGGATGTGCGTGTCTTTGCGGGGCGCAATTCGACCGGTGTCCGGGGCATCCGTCTGGGTGAAGGAGATGAAGTGATCTCAATGGGCATCCTGCGTCATATGGACGTTACGTCGGAAGAAGCGCGCGGCTATCTGAAGCATGCCGCCGCGATGCGCCGCGCTGCGACGGGCGAGGAAGAGGAAGTCTCGGACGATGATGGCGAAGAAGCCGTCGACGAGGCTGCCTTGAGCGCTGAACGCATTGCCGAACTCGGCGCCGCCGAGGAATTCATCCTGACCATTGCCGATGACGGCATGGGCAAGCGCTCGTCGGCCTATGACTACCGTGTCACCGGGCGCGGCGGCAAAGGCCTTGTCGCCCAGAATATCTGGGGACGCGACAAGAAGCAGGGGCCGGTCAAACAGGTTGCGCAATCCTTCACGGTGGGCGACGGCGATCAGGTCATGCTGGTCACCAATGCAGGCCAGCTGATCCGCACGCCTGTTGAGCAGATCCGCATCGCCGGTCGGTCGACGGGGGGCGTCTGGGTGCTCCGCACAGCCGAAGGCGAACGCGTGGTTTCTGTCGCACGGCTTGTGGAAGACGCTGAAACCGCTATGGATGATGCCGAAGATGCGGGAGACTAAATCCCGTACGTAAATCGGACCTGAAAGGCGGGGAGGACAGGCTTTTGCATCGCGTTGGACTATATCCAGGAACATTCGACCCGCCGACGAACGGCCATCTTGATATCATTGGCCGCGCCCGCAAGCTGGTGGACACGCTGATCATCGGCGTGGCGATCAATGAAGCCAAGAAACCCCTGTTCCCGCTACAGGAGCGGGTCGACATGGTGCGGTCGGAGTGCGCCAAAATGAACGGACCGGGCCTGGCCGATATTAAGGTCATGCCGATGCATGGATTGCTCATGAAGTTCGCCGAGGCTTGTGAAGCACACATTATCGTGCGCGGCCTGCGCGCGGTTCAGGATTTCGAATACGAATTCCAGATGACCGCGATGAACGAGCAACTGAATCCCGACATTGAAACCGTGTTTCTGATGGCCGATGTTAGGCATCAGGCCGTGGCCTCTCGGCTCGTGAAGGAAATCGCGAGCCTGGGCGGAGATATCACGCCGTTTGTAACGCCCGACGTAAAACGGGCCCTGCTGGAGAAGTATGAAAAATGAAGTTTGCCGCTTTCGCGCTTGCCGCTTCCGCCATCGCCCTGACAGCCACGGCCGATACCACAGAAAGCGCAGCGCCAGCGGAAGACGCCCCGGCAACTTATACGGTTGAAGACGCCAAGGCCGATACGGCCAGCTGGCGTGCCGTTGACCCAGAGCGTCTGTTCATTTTCAATACCAACAAGGGGCGCATTCTGATCGAAGCGTTCCCGGAAGTTGCTCCCAAGCATTTCGAGCAGTTCTCCACCATTATCCGGTCTGGCGATTATGCGGGCACCAAGTTCCATCGCGTGATCGAAGGTTTCATGGCACAGGGTGGCGACATTCGCGCCATCAATGGTGTGGGCTCTGGCCTGCCGGGCATCGAAGCTGAATTCACGTTCCGCCGCAATCCGGAGGAGATGCCGCTGGATTATGCGATTGGTGAGCGCGACGACGCAGACAATGGCTATATCAACGGCTTTCCGATCGCGACCCGCCCGCTTTGGCTGGCTCAAGACCTCGGGAACGAAACCATCGAAAGCTGGATCCCGCATTGCGCGGGCGTGGTGTCTACTGCGCGCCTTGGCAATGATGTGAACTCCGGCAATTCGCAATTCTTCCTGATGCGTGGACATACCGAACATCTCGACAAGCAGTACACCGCTTGGGGCCGTGTGCTTGACGGGCAGGATGTGGTCATGTCGATCAAGAAAGGTCCGGATGGCACTGATGGAGTGGTCACGAATCCGGACACGTTGGAATCGGCCGCCATAGCGGCTGACCTGCCGGAAGGTGAGCGCCCCCAGGCTTGGGTCATGCGCACGGACAGTGATCTGTTTGCCGACCTGATCACCGGGCCCGGCCGTCCGCATGTTTGTAGCCTGCCGCCCGTTCCAACGGTCGTTGAAGACTAGAGACTTTCTGGTCGGGGCATCGCCGCATGGACTTGTCCGAATTCGAGTTTGACCTGCCGGAGCACTTGATTGCGCTGCGCCCGGCTGATCCGCAGGATTCTGCGCGTCTGCTGGTGGTGCATGGCGATGGGCGGTTGGAAGATGCGACTGTACGTGACCTGCCGCGCTACCTGTCGGCTGGTGATGTCATGGTGTTCAATGACACGCGTGTGCTGCCAGCTGCATTGACCGGCGTCCGTCCGGCGCGTGATGAGTCTGGGCAGGACGTGGCGTGCGATGTCAATCTGACCGAGCGGATGGATGCGCGGCGCTGGCGCGCACTCGCAAGGCCGGGTCGTCGGCTGAAAGAAAGCGACACGATTATCTTTGCCGAAGGCTTTTCCGCTGAGATCACTGGTCGTCATGAAGGCGGCGAAATAGAATTGTGCTTCTCGCTGGCGGGCGATGAGTTGACCGATGCACTCGATGCCCATGGCGCGATGCCATTGCCGCCTTACATCGCGCGTCGTCGCCCGGCGGATGCCTTGGACCGGGAAACTTATCAGACCAGGTTTGCTGGCGAGGATGCAGCTTCCGTTGCCGCTCCTACAGCCGGTTTGCACTTCACACCGCGCTTGTTGGCTGACATCGATGCGGCTGGCATTGTGCGAGAGACCGTCCGCCTCCATGTTGGACTCGGCACGTTCAAACCCCTGGAAGCGGCGCAGCTTGAAGCGAATCGGCTGCATGAGGAATGGCGACGCCTGACGCCGGAGGTGGCGGCCAAGCTGAACACAGCGCGGGCCGGTGGACACCGTGTAGTGCCAGTCGGCACAACGGCTATGCGCACACTGGAGAGTTGTGTTGATACGGATGGTATCCTGCACGCGGCAACCGGCCCTACGGATATCTTCCTGAAGCCGGGCGATGCCGTTCGCGCAACAGACGCCCTCGTGACGAATTTCCACCTTCCGGGCTCCAGCCTGTTCATGCTGGTCTGCGCCCTTATGGGGACGGAGATCATGCAGGCGGCTTATGCGCACGCTATTGCCAGCGAGTACCATTTCTACTCGTATGGCGACGCATGCCTGTTGCTCCCAACGTAAAATCCCCGCGCCTCAAGCACGGGGATTTGACGGTCAGTTCATCGAGTTGCTAGCGCACTTTCACGGTTGCACGAACGCCATCGGGTTCATACTTGCGGCCATTGTCATTGTAGCAGAACGTGGTGTCATAGCGAACGCGCTCGCCGTCTTCCCAAGTATATTGGAACGATTCGTAGCAGTCATAACCTTTATAGCGCGCGTTCCAGCGGTGCTCACGACGTATCTCATGGCGCGTGTGCCAATGACCGGACTCGTAACCATCGTAAACATATGTTTCGTGTCGATGACGCGGATGAGGATCAGCGGTTCTTACCCCGACCCCGACGTCCACATCGGTGTCTACCCCTACGCCGATGCCGAGTTGAGCGTATGCGGGAGATGTGGCGAGTGCGGTTGCAGCGCCTAGGGCGCCAGCTGCGGCAACATATTTCAATGACTTCATCATGGTCAGCTCCTTCAATAGCTTATGCTATAAACGGAGCGCTAATGCTCAGGTTCCTGATGTCCTGATATTGCCTTATTTCGAGATGGCAGGCTGGCCCAGCTCGTCGCGCGTCCGGATGGCCTTGGCGGCGGTGATCTTTGCCAACAGGCGTCCATTGGTATCTTTCCACTCGGCTTCGACGAGCCCAGTCGTGCGACCGCGACTCACAAGTCGGCCTTCGATCGTGATCAGGCCGTGGCCGACAGGGCGTAGAATGCGGGTCTGCAATTCCATTGTCGTGAACCATTCGCCTTCGGCCAGCGCGCTTGCCATGGTGATGGATACGATATGGTCTGAAAAGCCAGCTACCCAACCGCCGAAGGCGCGGTTCTCACTGATATCGCGGTCGCCCGTATTCGGCCATTCGTAGCGCGTATAGCCATAGTCGAATTCCATCAGCCAGAGGTCCGGGCGAATGCCGAGATTCTTGAGGCCGATCGGAGGTTGCCATGTGCCATCCTGCAAATTGCTGAGGAAGGTTTTGGCTTGGGTGGAAAGCGTGCGTTCTGTCATGCGAGTCTCGCGCCATTGGGGACTGGATGATCTGGAGCGAACAAGACGATTCGGTCATCCGTGTCCGGAAATCCCAGTGTAAGGACTTCAGACATGAATTTGCCGATCTGGCGCGGTGGAAAATTGACCACGGCCGCGACTTGTCGCCCAACCAGTTGTTCGGGGGAATAATGTTCGGTTATTTGCGCCGACGATTTCTTTTTGCCGACGCCCGGTCCGAAATCGATCAGAAGACGGATGGAAGGCTTGCGCGCGCCTTCCAACGGCGCGGCCTCAATAATGGTTCCGACGCGAATGTCGATCTGGCGAAACGTATCGAAACTGGTTTCGTCGACGGGGCCAGATTCAGGAGAGTCTGTAAGATGCACGGATCAAACGATCACGGACCCGCCGTCCACGACCACCATCTGGCCGGCCATGTAGGCGCCCGCCTTGGACGCGAGAAAGACAGCGGCGCCGGCAATATCTTCCGGATCGCCGATGCGACGCATGGGCGTACCTTTTTCTACGCGTGCCGCCATTTCGGGGTTCTCCCACAGGGCCCGGGCGAAATCTGTCTTAATCAGGCCTGGTGCGACACAGTTCACCCTAATATTGTGAGGGCCGAGCTCGAGTGCGTAATTGCGGGCCAGCTGGAAGTCGGCAGCCTTGGAAATATTGTATGCGCCAATCGTACTTGAGCCTTTCAGGCCGCCGATCGACGAGATGATGACGATGGCGCCATCCTTGCGCTCTTTCATTTCAGGCGCGACCAACTGGATCAGCCAGTGGTTTGAGATGATGTTGTTGGACAAGATCTTCTCAAAGGATTCGTCATCGATCTCTTCCAGCGGGCCATAATACGGGTTCGACGCCGCATTGCAGACGAGAATGTCGATCTGGCCGAATTCGGCCCGTGTTTTCTCGGTCAGATTCTTCAGGTCATCCTTCGAAGAAATATTGGCTGGGATCGCAATCGCCGTCCCATCGCCATGCTTGGCGTTCAACGCGTCAGCCACCTCCTGGCAAGGGCCCGGCTTGCGGGACGAGATCACCACGCGTGCGCCTTGTTCGGCCATCTGCTCGGCGATGGACTTGCCTATGCCACGCGAAGATCCGGTGATGACAGCAGTTTTTCCGGTGAGGTCGAACAAGCTCATGGTGAGGCTCCCTAATGTATATCGTTGCAGACTCGTTAGCACAGGAGGCCGCTTCGAACAGGGGTCACGCTAGGAAAGGCCGATCAGGCGAGGCTCCATTCCATCATGAGGATTTCGGCGAGCCGTTCTGTGCGTTTTCTAACCACTTCTGACGTCCAGGCTTCCTGATCAACCAGATCCCGTGTCAGCGCAAAATCCTGTCCGCCACCACCATTGAAATAGACCTCCTTCTTGGCGCGATAGTCGAGCCGGTCGGCTTTCTGGTTCACCTTGTTGGTCAGCAAGACGAAATTGCCGAGCGTGTCGCACTGCTCGCGTCGTTTGGCCGGGTCCGGCCAGGTGATCATCCAGTGGCTATCTTCGCTGATATTGCGGGGCAGGACGTGTTCGACCGTCGCGTCAGACTGAGGGGCAATGGTGAAACCGCCGTCCAGCGCCGCATTCAGGCGCAGCGCCATTGAGCGCCTCTGGCCGAACGTCGCGAACCGACCAAGCATCCTGTCAAAGGCGCGGCGGGATTCATCCTTGGTAATATTGAAAGGGCTGCCGCGGCCATAAAGCGTGCGGCTGTTGCCGATATTCTCGTTCACCTTGTTGAAGCGTTTCGTGCGTTGGTCGCGATCCGTAAGGACCAGCATGATGATGTAGGAAAGCCGCTCCAGCTTGGTGAAGAATTCCGGCGCACTCTCATGTTCCACGCCATGCTCGACAAGAAATTTGAGCGCCGGAGCGCGCCAGCTCGTCTGGTCCAGCGCGCGCATCTGGTTCAGCTTGTCGCTGATCAGTTTGGCGTGTGGGCCTGTATCCAGATTGGCGGTCGTGATGATCTTGTAAGCTGCTACGTAGCGGGGCAGGACGTCATCAAGGAAACCGCGTGCGGTGATCTTGGGGATGACGTTTTTCAGGAAGCCGGTGATCAACTCACCCTTTGAAGATTTGTCATAGATTGAGCGGATCTGGCGAAGCAGGTCGTCAAACGCGCTGCCGCCCAGAGCGGCCTCATGCTCGGCCCAGCGCTCAGAGTAAAAGCTTGCTTCTTCAGTCGTAAACTTAGACCTTTGGAACAGTTCGGTTTTGATGATGTCGTGCGCGCCCGGCTCCTTGCCGCGCGTGTTGAGTACACGGAAGACCTTGAAGCCCTGGTCCTTGTCGTTCACCACCACGCGAACCAGCGCGCAGCGATTCATCGTGACATCTGCCAAGGCATTCCGATCTGCGTCTGACAGGGCTTTCACGCGTTTCAGGAGCGTGCGGGCATTTTGGACCATGCGACGTTGGCTGTCACTGTCCCCGGACTCGCCATCCAACCGAAGCGTGGCCCCAGGAGTCTGAATCATGTGGCGGAAAAACGGGCCGTCCATATGGTTCAGTTGCAGGCGCCAACTCGCGGCCTCTCCCAGCATGGGGCGTGCCTCGTCAGCAATCAGAGCGTGAATTTCCGCACTTTTCGACGGGTCGGATTCAATGTCTCGCAGGACAGAGAGCAGGATGGTCAGCGTCGTGAGGCGCTGCTGACCGTCGACAATCTCCAGTAAGCCTTCTTCCGTGCCGCGGTTCAGAACCACAGCCCCGACAAAGTGGGGTGTGCCGGTTTCGGCGGCGTCAAGAAGGTCAGTCAGGAGTTCGCCAGCCTCGCGCTCCGTCCAGGAGTAACTTCTCTGGTAGGGCGGCATGCAGAGCCGTTCGCTGGGGCCGAAAATACTCTTGAGCGAGCTCTCCTGGGCACGTACGCCGAGATCCATACTGGCATCCTCTATACAAGCTTTGTGCCTAGCCCTTGCCAAGTGTCATCACAACGGCACATGAACGGCTTGCAACGCGTTTGCGGAAAAAGTGTGACAGGAGAGTAACGCAATGAAGCTGGTTCGGTTCGCAGAAAATGGTACCGCTCGCTATGGAGTTCTGGACGGGGACAGCGTCCGACCGACAGGTGCGACAACTCTGCAAGATGCGCTGGCAATTACAGGATCAGACGCTTTGCCGGTTCCGTTGAAAACGCTCGATCTGCTGGCGCCGGTGGAGCGCCCCCGCAAGATTTTGGGGATTGGGGTGAACTATGCCGCCCATGCCGCCGAGAGTGTGAGTTTTGTGGATACAAAATCTCCGCAGGTGCAGAAATGGTTCAACAAGCAGGCGACATCGGCCAACAAGCCCTTCGGCCGCGTGCATCTACCCAAGGTTTCTGATCAGCTGGACTATGAAGTCGAGTTGGTTGTTGTCATCGGCAAGCATGGCCGGCACGTGCCACGTGAGCGGGCGATGGAAATCGTCGCCGGTTTTTGCGTCGGCTGTGACTACTCGGTGCGTGACTGGCAGCGCGCGAGCCAGACCATGATCATGGGCAAGGGGTTCGACACCCACGCCCCATTTGGTCCGGCTCTTGTGACACCGGACGAAATCGAGGATCTGGCCTCGGTGGAACTGCGCAGCTTTGTGAATGATGAGTTGCGCCAGACCGGTCATGTACGCGACATGATCCATGACATTCCTGCGCAGATTGCGCATCTTACTGCCGCCTTCACGCTGGAGCCGGGTGACCTCATCTTCACAGGTACGCCTGCGGGTGTTGGGGGTGGGTTCACCCCACCGAAGTGGCTGAAGGTGGGCGACCGGGTGCGTCTGGAAATTGATCAGGTCGGTGTCATCGAAAACGAAATCGTAACCGAACCCGGAGACACGCGGATCGGGTAGGGTGGGTACGATCATGAAATTTCGAGCTCTTGGAATTGTCGTATGCGCTACTGCGCTCGCCGCATGCAATCCGGTGACTTCCAAAGATGCCGAGACGGCACGAGTGGATTTGACTGTGCATTCGACAGATTTTGCGGTGCTGCCTTGCTCAAAGCGGAGTTTGCCCGGAGCCTGCGTCCATGTTCTGGCGGGCGGCAAACGGGTCGTATTCGGCGCGCCGGCGGGCATGACACTCGATATGACGCAAGCGAGTTTGCGGAATACCGACGCCGTCATGCTTCTATCCTTGCGCGGTGAGGATATTGAGGGCCTGGACGAGATGCGAAACGCAGCTTGGCGTGCCGGGCGGGAATCTTCTCTTCCGGTGGCGGGTCCATCCGGCACGGGTGACTTTCTAGGACTGCTTAATCGCGCCTATGAGGTGTCCGATGCGCTGATCTATGTCGAGGACCGTCCAGCCGGTGGGTTCGATGCGGCGCTGCTCGCTTTGTTGCCTGGAGACGGTGAGCAGGTGGCAACCGTTTTCGATACCGGCGATTTGCGTATCAGCAAGTTCGAAACCGGGACGGACCGAGCCTTCTATGTTGTGGACTATGTTGACCATACGGCGCTGATCGCGGGCTGTGGCATTGAACTGCCCGACTCGGTAACCGATGGAATTGATCTGGTGCTTGATTGCGAATCGAATTGGCCAACAGCAGATCCGGTTTTCGTGTTTCGTGATGGGGTGGTTAACTGAAAATCGGATCCAGACCTGCTTTTCCACAGTTCTCCGATCTGGGTTCAGATGTGGCTGTGCCAGTCGATCTGACCGCAAATGCGTCATTGTGCCGGCGATAGCTGCCCGTGATGCCAGCACTAATCGCCTTGTCCGCATGCGCGACGCCTGCCATGCTCGACTTGATGGGGATTGTGGCTTGTTTGCAACGGCGCTGTGACAGGATTGCCGCGGTCGACAAATTCTTCCAATTCCTCGCAATTCGTTAACCAATTGGGCCTAGCTGTTAACATTATTGGGTTGTATCGGGTGCTGACGTAATGACTTTTGTTCTGTTCCTTCTATACGCGGCCATCGGCGGCGGCGTCGGCTACGGCGTCTTCACGCTGACGGATGTCGGCCTGCCTATGTCGATTGCGGCGGGTGGCATCACTACGGCTTTGCTGGGGCAGATTCACCTACTCGCCAGTTCAGGACGCGCCACCAAGGACATCGATGACCGCATCGACCGGGTGGAGCGGACCGTTCGGGATTCCGCGGAACGTGTTGATGTCATTGAAGCGCGCACGGATGCCGTCGAGGCGACCGTCAAGCACGAATTGACCGAGCGCCGCGACGCGCTCGTGACCGAGATGAAGCAGCTGGAGAGCCTGATCGACCGGCTGTCCAAGAGCTTTGAAAACAAGTTGGCGGAAACGACCAGCACCGCGGTCGTGGCACCGGAAGAAGATGCTGTCCTGCGTGATGTGCGCGACGCGCTGAAGGATGGTCGTGTTGACCTGCACCTGCAGCCGATCGTGTCTCTGCCCCAGCGTCGTGTGTCCTTCTACGAGGGGTTCACCCGCCTGCGTCGTCCGGATGGTTCCCTGGTTCTGCCAGCGGAATTTCTTGATGCTGCGCGCCGCGCCAAACTGATGGGCATCATCGACAATTTCACGCTGTTCCGGTGTGTCCAGATCGTGCGTCGCCTGGCTGAGCGTGACCGTCGCGTCGGCGTATTCTGCAATATTTCTGCGGCGTCGCTGGAAGACACAACCTTCTTCCCGATGTTCCTGGAATTCATCACCGAGAATCGTGACCTGTCCGGCGCGGTGATCTTCGAGATCACGGCAGACCGGTTCGAGACACGCTCGCGCGCCATGCGGGACAATATGGACAAGCTGACGGCGCTTGGTTTCCGCTTCTCAATTGACCACGCCGATAATCTGGGCCTCGACCTGCCACGGCTTCAATCGGCGGGCATTCGTTTCGTCAAGATGAATGGCACGAGTCTGATGGACCAGCTGCGCGACCCAACCGGTCCGCGCCCGGTCTCGTCGATCAACCGCCGCGTTGATGGAGAAGAAGTCAGCGCCGTGTTCTCGCGCTATGGCATCACAATGATTGCCGAGAAGATCGAGGATGAGGCCAGCGTTGTCGAGATTCTCGAATATGACATCCCGTACGGCCAGGGCCACGTATTCGGCGCGCCGCGCCCGATCAAGTCATCCCTGATGGAAGCCACAGCGCCGCCACAGGAGTTCGTCCAGCGCCTGTCGAATTTCGGCTAGGGCCGCCACCCGACCTTCAATATGCCCCATTTCCAAGCTGTCATCTCCGGTAAAGGAGGTGGCAGAATGAAACGTTTCGTACAGATCGGTACTGCGGCATCAATTCTCGCGACATCGGCTATGGCAGAGTCAGGCGCCGTTCAGCGCGTCGACGCGGACTTGCCAGGCCCCATCGAATTTGAGGCGCCTGAGGCGCTGCAAGCCATGACGGAAGGCGTTGTCTGGCTTGATCTGCGCATCGCGCCGGAGCTGGAACCAGCTATCATCCTGAAGGATGGCAATTATGGCAGTCTGGACGGATGCGAATTCGGACCGGTTGAGGCAGACATGGTCATGGTTGCAACGGGTTCTAACCACATGATCCTGGAAGTGCGCACAGGCGACCCTGAGCAGCACGCTGGAAACCTCTTGTCCTGCAATTATGATCCGAACCTGATCTCTGATGACGGGTTTGGCCATATGACCCGTCTGAAGGGATGCTTTTTTGCGCATGCCATTTCCATTCCAACGGCTGTGCACTGGCGCCTCAATCCCTTGCCGGCAGAGGCTTGCGGTTTTGGCGATTGACCGGCTTGGCGGTGCAGCCTAGGTCCAAATGCATGACACAATTGAAATTTCCGGGCGGCCTGTCCGAGATTGCTGGCCAGTATGACGCCATCCTGTGCGATGTCTGGGGCGTGATCCATAATGGCCGCGATGCCTTTGAAGAGGCTTGCGTGGCGCTGGTGAACTTTCGTGAGCAAGGCGGAAAAGTCTGTCTCATCACGAATGCGCCGGTGCCCAAGCAGCAGGTGATCGACTATTTCCTGCCGCTTGGTGTGCCAACCGATGCCTATGATGACTGCGTCTCGTCCGGAGATGCGACCCGGGAAGAACTGGCCAAGCGCCGGGACAAGGTTTTCTGGGCGATGGGCGCGAATGCGCGGTGGGAGCGAGATCCGTACCTGTATCAAGGGCTCAACTTGAGCTTTGGCGAGCCGGACGAGTCCGATGTTCTGCTCTGCATCGGGCTGAGCGATTCCCTCAAGGACCATCCCTCCGATTATACCGATACGCTGAAACAGGGGGTCGACCGGAACATTCCGATGATCTGTGCCAATCCGGACAAGCAGGTGCGGATCGGCGGCCAGTTGCACTGGTGTGCCGGCGCACTGGCGGAAATCTATGAAGACCTTGGCGGATCCGTGATCTATCCCGGAAAGCCCCACGCAGCGATTTACGATCTCGCCGTTTCCCGTGTGGGTGACGCCGCCGCAAACAAGTCACGGGTCCTGTGCATTGGCGACAGCCCCACGACCGACATGCGCGGTGCGCGAATTCAGGGCTTTGATGGTCTCTATGTCGGGACTGGCCTGATAGAGCATGGTGCAGACTTCCAGGCAGAAGTTTCAGACCTCCTGGCGGACTATGGCGAGGAAGCAACCTACGCAATGACTGGCCTCAGATGGTGACGTGCTGCGCTGCAGCGTGTAACCAAACTGCCGAAAAGCAATCAGGAGCCCGAGTGGGATGAGCGAATTCACCGGTTACAAATATGAAGACCTCGACATCGGCATGTCTCACGAGACCGTGCATGTGATTACCGAGGATGATATTCAGCGTTTTGCGGAAGTCTCTGGTGACTTCAATCCGCTGCACATGTCGGACGACTTCGCCGCCAAGACGATTTTCGGCAAACGGATCGCGCATGGCGCGCTGACGGCCAGCTATATCTCCGGCATTCTGGGCAACAATCTTCCCGGTCCTGGGGCGATTTTCATCGGCCTGTCGATGCGTTTCAAACGCCCCGTTCACATCGGAGACGAAGTGATTGTGCGCGCAGAAGTGTCCGAGAAGAAGGAGCGTGGCAACCGTGTGACGTTGAAGGTTGACTGTACGGTGGACGGCAAGCGCGTTATTACGGGTGAAGCTGAAGTCGTGGCACCGCGCCGGGAGAGCTGATGAGCATCTTTGCTGACTATCGCGGTTTGCCTGAATCTGCACGGGGCGCGTCGATCGCTCTGGGCAATTTTGATGGCTTGCATGCGGGCCACAAAGCCGTGATTGCAGCTGCCCGCGAGGCTGGCGAAGGATCTTTTTCAGTGGCGACCTTTGAGCCGCCACCTCATGCCTATTTCCGCCCGTTGGATCCCCCTTTTCGGATATTCCGCCCTGAGCGGCGCAACGAGACGATATTGAACGAAGGCGCGGATTCGGTTTTTGAATTGCCGTTCAATGGGGAAATGGCGTCGAAGACGGATGAAGAGTTTGTCCGGCAAGTTCTGGTAGATGGCCTGGGCGTCAGCCATGTCTCCGTAGGGTTCGATTTCCGTTTCGGCAGAGGCCGAATGGGCCATGCGCAGCGCTTGTCGAGCCTTGGGCGCGCGCTCGGCTTTGGGGTGACCATTGTCGAAGAAGTCCAGAATGAAGACGAAAAAGCCTCATCAACCGCGATAAGACAGGCGCTGAGAGCCGGCGAACCGGAGCGAGCTGCGGAAATTCTGGGCTCGCCCTGGATCGCGGATGGCCCTGTGATGAAGGGCGAACAGAATGGACGCAAATTTGGCTATCCGACGGCCAATACAAATCTCGGCGATTTGATCCATCCAAAATATGGCGTCTATGCCGTAAAGGTGCGCATCGACCGGACAGGTGACTGGATGCCGGGCGTCGCAAATTTCGGGCGTACGCCCACCACGGGACTGCGCGACCCACTGCTTGAGGCACATATCTTTGATTTTGTAGGGGATATCTATGGTCGCTGGATTGAAGTCCAGATGCTGTCCTATCTGAGGCCGGAATTGAACTTTGACAGTCTGGATCTGATGGTGGTTCAGATGGGGAAGGACGAAATCGAAGCAAAGCGGCGGCTGAAAGCGTCCTGATTAACTCAGGTTATTGTCAATTCACCGCCATAATCCATTCGTAGACAACTGATGCACTGGTTAGAGGGACGACCATGTTGACACGGTTAGTGATCACCGGACTTGCTCTGGCAATGGCGCCGCTTGCGATCGCGCAAGAGGCGCCTGTTGAGCCATCCGAGCCGGTGGAGATCGAACCGATTCAGATCATCCGGGCGGTCACGATGGATGATCTTCGGTTCCTGCTGGACGACATGGGCGCGCAGTTCATAGCGGCCGGCCGCACGGGCGACGGTGCACCCTTCGTATTCGGTGAGTTCGATGATGGCCTGACCTTTGGTGCATATGCCGTTTGCGCCGGGCCGGACGGCACGGATTGCCGGGGGCTCGAGCTGATGGCCGTGTATGGTTCAAGTGCGAGCAGTGATGTGATTTCGGGCATCGATCGCGACTATCCGGCGATCTCTCTTTACAAGTCGGACAGCCAGAAAGTTCGGGTTTCCCGCTATGTGATCCTGGATCACGGAATCAGCTGGAGCAATCTCGTGGAGAATGCGGCTGTGTTCCGGATGCTTTGCGGCAAGGTTTCTGAGCGTTTGGCGAGCCTCCCGGGGGCCGAAACGAAGGCTGAGTGGAAATAGTGACTCGTTAAGCCGCGCCTGCTACGGAAACGCCATGGCACGGATATGCTTCATTCGAATTAGCCGCCCGGCTGCGCGCTGACCCGGTTTCCGGGGCCGCGAAGCCGGGAGCCCATGCTCTGACTGCATGAAAAAAGCCGTGGCCATTGCCCGGCATTTCCGTACAACACGCCAAAACTGCCATAGGCCCGACATGACTGATTCCCTGACCGACCGCGATTATCGCGACACGCTGTTCCTGCCCGCCACCGAATTCCCGATGCGCGGCGGCCTGCCCAAGCGGGAGCCGGACTGGATCAAGCGCTGGGACGAACTGAAACTTTATGAAAAGCTGCGCGCGGATGCGAAAGCACGCGGCGCCAAGCCCTGGATCCTGCATGACGGCCCGCCATACGCGAACGGGCACATCCATCTCGGCACGGCGATGAACAAGATCGTCAAGGACATCATCGTGCGCTCGCACCAGATGACCGGCCATGACGCGGCCTACCTGCCGGGCTGGGACTGTCACGGCCTGCCGATCGAATGGAAGGTGGAAGAAGAATTTCGCAGCAAGAACCGCGGAAAGGATGATGTTCCGGGCGACGAGTTCCGCGCGGCCTGTCGCGCCTTTGCCCAGAAATGGGTAGACGTTCAGGCCAAGGAATTCCGCGCGCTCGGCATCGAGGGGGAATGGGACAACCCCTATCTGACCATGAAGTTCGAGAGCGAAGCCTCCATCGTGGGCGAATTCCTGCGCATGGCGATGGGCGGTACGCTGGTGCGCGGCGCCAAGCCGATCATGTGGAGCCCGGTGGAGCGCACCGCGCTGGCCGAAGCGGAAGTAGAGTATCACGACCGCAAAGTTCCGGTGATCTGGGTGAAGTTTGGAGTCCCGTCCCGCGAGGACGGTGCAAAGCTGGTCATCTGGACCACAACTCCCTGGACCATCCCAGCCAACCAAGCTGTGTCCTTCAGCACGGACATCTCCTACGGTCTCTTCGAGGTCGAAACCGTGATGAGCGAGGAAGAACTGGGCTTTCCTCCGTACGCGGCTGCAGGTGACAAGCTGATCCTTGCGGACAAGTTGGCACAGGACGTACTCGATGCTGCCAAGGTTTCCGCCTTCAAACGTGTCGAAGATGTGGACCCGGCTGCACTCGGTTCGCTGGTTCACCCGCTGGCCAAGCTAGACCCCTTCTTCCAGCACGACGTGCCGCTGCTCGCAGGTGACCATGTCACCGACGATGCCGGTACAGGATTTGTCCACACGGCCCCGGCGCATGGTGAGGATGACTTCAATGCCTGGGTCTCGTCGGGTCGCAAGGCCTCTGATATCCGCGACATCGTCAGCCCTGATGGCGCTTATCAGCACCGTGACCTTCCCCAAGCGCTGCAAGGGCTCGACATCATCCGCACGTCCGGCAAGAAGCGGGGCGAGCAGGGCAAGGCGAACCCGGAAGTCATCAAGCTGCTGGCCGAGAGCGAAAACCTTCTGGCGCGCGGCATCACGACGATCCGCGATGCCCATTCCTGGCGCTCCAAGGCGCCGGTGATCCGCCGCGCGACGCCGCAATGGTTCATCTCGATGGACAAGCCCGGCCCGAATGGCAAGAGCCTGCGCGAGAATGCGCTGAAGGCGATTGAGGACACGGAATTCTTCCCGGCGGTTGGCCGCAACCGCCTGCAAAGCATGGTCGAAGGGCGCCCGGACTGGCTGATCAGCCGCCAGCGCAATTGGGGCGTGCCGATCACGATCTTCGTCAACAAGGATGGCCAACCGCATACGGCGGCGCTGGAAGCGGATCAGGCAGAACAACTCAATGACGCCATCAAGGCGGCCATCGCCAAGGGCGGGGTCGAGGCCTGGTTCGATACGCCTGCGGAAGACTTCCTGTCGCCGCTGGGTCTGTCTGCAAACGCGTGGGACAAGGTCACGGACGTGCTCGACGTGTGGTTCGATAGCGGCACGACGCACGCCTTCGCCCTGCGCGAGCGTGGCATCATCGACGCAGAAACCGGACAGGCCGACCTCTACATGGAAGGCTCTGACCAACATCGCGGCTGGTTCCAGTCATCGCTTCTGGAATGCTGTGCGACGCGCGGCATGGCACCCTACAAGCGGGTGCTGACCCACGGTTTCATCGTCGATGCAGATGGCAAGAAGATGTCGAAGTCCATCGGCAATACGATCGAACCCGAGCAGATTCAGAAGCAATACGGAATCGAAATTCTGCGCATCTGGACAGCCTCCGGCGACTATACGGAAGACCTGCGTATCTCCGACGAGATCATCAAGGGCTCGGTGGAATCCTATCGCAAGCTGCGCAACACGGTGCGCTACATGCTCGGTGCGCTCGACGGCTGGACCGAGGCGGAAGCCCTGCCGCGCGAAGACATGCCAAGCCTGGAACGCTGGGTGTTGCACCGTCTTGCTGAACTCGATGGCCAGATCCGCGCCGCGTATGACGTCTATGACTTCAAGCGCATCATGTCGCTGCTGATCAATTTCTGCGGCGTCGACCTGTCAGCGGTCTATTTCGACATCCGCAAGGACAGCTTGTATTGCGACCCACGGTTTGAGACCCAATCAGCATGGGACAATGCGACCGCCACCTATGGCAACCGCCGCCGCGCCGCGCGCACCGTCATGGCCGCCGTGCTCGAACGCCTGCTCACATGGCTAGCGCCTATCATGCCGTTCACGATGGAGGAGGCGTTTCTCGAGAGCCACATCAAGGATCGTGCGGAATCCGTGCACTTGCTGCAGTTCGCTGATACGCCAGACAGCTGGAAAGACGAGGCGCTGGCCGCGCGCTGGGCCAAGATCTTCACGGTTCGCCGTGTCGTCACCGGAGCATTGGAAGTCGAGCGCCGCGAGAAGCGGATCGGGGCATCGCTGGAAGCGGCACCCAAGGTGCACATTGCAGATCAGAACCTGATCGATGCGTTCAAGGGCGAAAGTCCCGCCGATATCTTCATTACATCCGGCGCCGAGCTGATCCACACATCCAATGGTAATGGCGGCGGGTTCACGCTGGACGACACAGATGGCGTGGTCGTCTATCCGGTGAAGGCGGATGGTATCAAGTGCCGACGTAGCTGGAAGTATTTCGACCCGGCGACCGCTGATCCGGCTTTCCCGGATATCACGCCGCGCGATGCATTGACCGTGAAGGCGTGGGACAAAGCCGCCGGATGAGTGCTCAGAATCGCTTGATCAGCCTGCTTGAAGCTGCAATCTGCGCGGGATGAAACTGAAAATCTCCAAACTCTGGGCTCTGGCGCTCATTCCCGTATTCGTGCTGGTAGACCAGTGGTCCAAATGGCTTGTGCTGGAAGAACCCCGGTTCAACGCGCTCACCTGCCTGGAGACCCGTCAGGGCTGCGGACATATCCCGCTGCCCGGTCCGATTGACCTGACCATGGTTTGGAACCGGGGTATGAGCTATGGCCTGTTCCAGTCCGATGGCATCGGGCGCTGGCTGTTGGCGCTCGTCATGTTGGTGATCGCGCTGGGCTTCCTGTACTGGCTCGTTCGCTATGCCGATCATTGGCTGTTGAAGTTGTCGCTGGCCATGGTTGTTGGCGGCGCGTTCGGCAATCTGATCGACCGGGTCCGGTTCGGAGCTGTTGTGGACTTTGTTAATGCCAATGAGTTGATGTTCCCATGGGTCTTCAACGTAGCCGATGCTGCAATTAGTGTGGGCGCGGTATTGCTGTTTGCCGACCAGTTCTTACTGTCGGGCCGGAAACAGGCTAAGAAACAGTCCTGAGTATTTTAATCGTGATGGCGAGGACGCCCTGATATGAAAAAACAGATTATCCTTCTGGCTACTGGTGTCGCAATGGCGGCTTCCACGGCCTGTACGTCATCCGGTGGCGGTTCGCGTACGCCGGACGAGTTCCGCGTTGTGACCATGGCTCCTCTGACCGTTCCGCCGAACTACAAGCTGCGACCGCCGGAAGCCGGCGGCGCCTTGCCACCGGAACTGGATGGCTCGCGCACTGAAGTCACCGCCGCCTTCGGCTCGACCATTGGCCGCAATGCCAGCGCGTCCGAGAAAGCCCTCGTGGGTGCTGCTGGCGCCAATGCGGTTGATCCGGTCATCCGCACGCAGGTCGACTATGAAGAGACCAAGACGATCCGCAAATCGACCAGCATTGCCGACCGCATCCTGTTCTGGCGGGCTGATGATGAGGAAACCGCTGAAGGCGTTGCTACCGATAATGCCACCGGTGGTGAACCGGTCGTGATCGAGCAATCCAGCGATGCGCCGCGCATCAAGTTGCCGGGAACCTGATACAATCTACGTAAAATGAGTCAGTCGTACACCTGAGAGGAACAACGCCCATGAAACGGATATTTGCCGGGGGGCTGTTCGCGCTCTCGGCTTTCGCTTCCAGTGCCGTCGCAGACGAAAGCGCATGGACTCCGACCGTGTTCAATCTCGACAATGGCATGGAAGTCGTTGTTGTTCCTGACCATCGCGCGCCCGTCGTGACTCATATGGTGTGGTACAAAGTCGGCGCGGTCGACGAAGCCGAGGGAAAATCCGGCATCGCGCATCTGTTTGAACATGTCATGTTCAAGGAGACTGACGATCTCGCCCCAGGTGAGTTCGACAGCATCGTCTCGCGCAATGGCGGCGTCAGCAATGCCTTCACGAGTTGGGACTACACCGCCTATTTCGAGCGCGTCGCCAAGGACCAACTCGGTACGATGATGGCGCTCGAGGCCGAGCGCATGACCGATCTCGTCATCAATGACGATCCCGACGGTCCGTTCATTTCCGAACGCGATGTCGTGAAGGAAGAGCGTCGCCAGCGCATCGACAACAATCCCGGCGTGATCCTGCAGGAAATGGTCCTGTCCGAACTCTGGAAGGGGCATCCTTACGAGATCACGATCATCGGCAATATGGACGAAGTGGCGGCTCTGACGCCAGCGGACGGATTGGCCTTCTACAAGGAATACTACAGCCCTGAGAATGCGATTCTGGTCGTCGCTGGTGATGTGACGCCCGAAGAAGTGCGCGTCCTGGCCGAAGAGCATTATGGTACGATTGCGCCAACCGGTACGGCGCATGGCGAGCGTAAATGGGCCCCCGTTGCACCTCTGACCGAAACCAAGGAACTCGTCTATTCAGATCCGAAGGTTCGCCAGCCTAGCTGGAGCCGGTATTATTCCGGCACTTCCGAGACCCGCGACCGTGAACTTTCCTATGCGCTTGATGTCGGTCTCGAAGTCCTCGGCGGCGGCATGACCAGCCGCCTCTACCAGTCGCTGGTCGAAGACCAGCAGATTGCGATTAATGCCAACACGTATGCCTGGACGACGCTTCACGATGAAGGCCCCGCCATCATCACGGCAAGCCCGGCACCCGGCGTCACGCTGGATGTGTTGGAAGCGGCCATCATGGCCGAGGTGGAGAAGGTGCTGGAAGAGGGCTTCACTGATGCCGAAGTCGAGCGGGCACGTAACAGTCTTGCCGCGCAGGCGATTTACGCCCGGGACAGCCAATCCAACATGGCCAACACATTCGGCTCCACGCTAGCCCTTGGTGGCTCGATTGAGGACGTGCTGGATTATCCGGACGCGATGCGTGCCATAACCACGGAACAGGCAATTGCCGCTGTGCGCGAAATCTTTGGCGCTGACCGCCACTATATTGAGGCACACTTGCTGCCTGCCGAGGGAGATTCCTGAGATGAAACCTTTTGACCTCATCATTGGTGCGGCCCTTGGTGTCGGGCTTGCGGCGTGCGCTTCTGTCGAGACGCAGGATGACTTGGCCAGTGTTGCCGATACGGCACCCGCAGAACTTGTTGAAGACAGCGGTCTGGATATCGTCGTCCACGAAGGG
The DNA here is from genome assembly GCF_002366485.1 of Hyphomonas sp. UBA3195. Lineage (NCBI taxonomy): Bacteria > Pseudomonadati > Pseudomonadota > Alphaproteobacteria > Hyphomonadales > Hyphomonadaceae > Hyphomonas > Hyphomonas sp. UBA3195. The sequence continues at coordinate 45,494 of NZ_DEXB01000025.1, read as the reverse complement.
GATTTCGCCGAGATCGAACAATTTACCACGCCCGGCGGCGTGTCTGTCTGGCTGGTTTCCGAGCCATCCATCCCGATCCTGTCGGTGGCGATGGCGTGGGAAGGCGGCGAAGCGGCCGATCCGGAGGGCCTGGAAGGTCTGGCCGATGCGGTTGTCTATCACATGAATGAAGGCGCGGGCGATCTCGACTCGCTTGCCTTTCAGACCCGGATGGAAGATCTGAACATGAGCTTCGGTTGTAGCGCCTCGAGCGACTGGACCTCCTGCTCTGCGTCCATGCTCACCGACAATGCGGATGAGGCAATGAGCCTTGTGGCGCAAGCTTTCGAGGCGCCCCGTTTCGATGCGGGTCCGTTCGCCCGGTTCCAGCGGGAAAGGGAAGTTTCATTGAACACGCGCGAGACGAATGCGCGCTATCTAGCGGGTCGGGCTGAGGCTCAGGCTATCTATCCTGACCACCCTTATGCGCGCGAAACGTCCGCCGAGAGTATCGCTGCCCTTACGCCAGAACTCGCCAAGGCGCACATGCGTAAACTGATGGTGAAGGACAGCCTGATTGTGACCGCCGTCGGCGCGATTACGCCGGAAGAGCTCGCCCCCATGCTTGATGCGATCGCGGCGAGCCTGCCAGAGAGCAGTGATCTTCCGGAAACGCCTGAAATTACCTTCACGGTAGACGGTGCATTTGAGCCTGTGCTTATCGATCTGCCACAGCCGCAAAGCCTTGTGCGCTTTCTGGCACCAGGCCTCAAACGCGAAGATCCGGATTTCTTTACGGCCTATGTCGTAAACTACACATATGGTGGTGGTGGATTTGGCAGCAGACTGATGGAATCGCTGCGCGTTCAAAAAGGGCTGACCTATGGCGTCTACTCTTGGCTATCGTTTGACGACACCTATCAGAATTGGGGTGGCAGCGGCCAAACCAAGAATGAGAGTGTAGGTGAATTCGTAGAGGCACTATTGGCCGAAACCGCCTTGATCGCGGAAGAAGGCATTACGGCGGAAGAGCTTGCTGACGCGAAGGCCTACCTCACAGGCTCCTATCCATTGGCTTTCGACTCGAACGCCAAGATCGCGGGCCAGATGATGAGTGTCCGCCAGGACGAGCTGGGAGTGGATTATTTTGACCGGCGCAATGCCCTGATCGAAGCTGTCACGCTCGAGGATGCAAACCGCGTTGCTGCGGAATTCCTCCAGCCGGACCGTTTCAGCTTCATTGTGGTGGGCCAGCCTGAAGGGCTTGACTAGGCATCTCGCCTAATCCGCTGTCTTTCGCGGCGCTGACAGGCCGGTAGTCGATGCATCAAAGGCGCTGTCCCGGTTATAGCTATATAGCTCTGCCGGGCGGCCACCGGTGCTTGTTTCCATCGCACCTGTTCCAATAACAAAACCGGTCTTGTCCAAGGCGCGCCGGAAATTTTGTGTGTGCAGGGATAAACCCAAGATACCCTCGACGGCGCGTTGTAGTGACGACAGTGTAAACCGGTCAGGCATGAGCTCGAACACTACCGGTCGGTATTTGATCTTGCCGCGTAGGCGGGAGATGGCGGTGGCGAGGATGCGGCGGTGATCCGATGCCATAGGCTCGCCGAGGCGTACATCGGGTTCAGGCAAGCCAGCGTCACGGGCGCATTCGATGACCAGACCAGCTTCATAGAGCAATTCATAGCGGTCGAGCACGCGTTCTTCGATCCAACGGATTCCATCCAGCGCGAAAGCGGCGCGTGCGCGCTCCAGTCTACGTTCGTTTCCCGCCGCCCAGGTCATCAGGCGCGGCGCAATATGAGCATCGATGATGGCGGGTCTGCCACTGCGATGGTCTTCCCATGGAAAAAATCTGTACCAAGATTGCCAGCGCGCCTCAAAAGAGTCACCTGCCGGGCGCGCTTCGGGGGTTAGCGCAAGATAGCCGACAGAAATGACACGCGCATTTGGCGCTGTGCCAGCCAGCGTTGCTTCGGGTGTCTCCCGGTCTTTGTCCCCAAATGTGTAGAGTTGTTCAACATAACCGAGTTCGAAACCCGTCTGTTCCCGAACCCACCCTCTCAGCGAGAGGTCAAAAGTGCGGTGCCTGTCTGGGTCGAAGACGCCGAATGGGAGCGCATCCTCGCCTGTCTCGCGTTGGGTGATCAACACACGTGGCGCGTCCGCCTCCACGGCGACCATCACGGCAGACAGACCAATCAGCAACGGGGATGACTGTGTCATGTGGCAGTCTCTATTTGCTTGTTGATCTGGGCATAGCGCTTCAGGAATGTGGATTGTGCGTCCGGTACAGCTTTTGGTTTCAACCGCAATTTCGTGTCTTCGGGCGGTTTGCCGAACAGCTTGTTTGCTTCGTCCTCGGAAAACCCGGCCAACTGGATCGCCTCACTCCATGCGCAGATCAGGTCCGCTTTCTTGATCAGACGTTTCAGGCGTTGCGGTGTTACGGGAGCGAGGCCAAACCGAATATGGATGGCTTCCTGCAGACGCGCCTCAATGCTCTTGTAGCTTTCTCCCAGCAAGGCTTTGAAAGGAGAGATCATATCGCCGATGACGTATTCAGGGCTGTCATGCAGCAGGGCCGTCAGGCTTTGCTGTGGTGTCAGGTCAGGCTGCAAGGTGCGGCAGATCTTTTCCACAAGGACAGAATGTTCGGCCACTGAAAATGCATGTTCGCCGCGGGTTTGGCCATTCCAGCGGGCCACGCGCGCCAGACCGTGGGCAATGTCCTCGATTTCCACATCCATGGGCGAGGGATTTGCCAAATCGAGTCGGCGGCCGGACAACATGCGTTGCCAGACTCGTGGGGCCTTAACAGAATGCTTCACTCGAGACGTCATCACCCCCTTCTTTAAGCCATTTGTAATAGGGGTAAAGAAACGAGGGCATTCCGGTTACGAACTCGTCCCTTTTTCGCCCTGATTGGCAAATGCGCTGTTAAGGCGTTTCGGGCAAAAGGGGGATGTAAACAAGGGCTGCGTTCACGAATTCGCGGCCGACCCAAACAAGAGGTGACCATGCTGGATTCTTTAACGACTGTTGTATCTACCCAAGCCATTGCGTTCGGCGTATTGCTGATTGCGTGTAGCATCGTCGTTGTAGAAGCGGTACGTGCCAGCAAGGAAATCCTTTGGGGCGACATGTTCATGGACGATCTGGACGACTAGTTCAGGTCTTGGTCGCTCAAGCGGCTTTCTCAACAAATACCGTTCCGGCAGAATAGCCAGCACCAAACGAGCAGATCAGCCCGCGCTGGCCATGCTTGAAGTCGCCGGAATTCTTGTGGAATGCGATGATTGAGCCAGCGGATGATGTGTTTGCGTAGGTGTCCAGCACGGTGGGACTTTCGTCCTCCGTCGCTTCGCGCCCCAGCACCTTGGACGAGATCAGGCGATTCATATTGGCATTTGCCTGATGCAGCCACATGCGGCGCAGGCCTTCCGGCTTGATGTCCAGTTCTTCCATCTGCGACGCGATCATGTTCGCCACCATCGGCACGACTTCCTTGAACACTTTGCGGCCTTCCTGAACGAACAGCTTGTCCGGCGCGTCGATGCCTTCTGGCGCGGCGCGGTTCAGGAACCCGAAATTGTTGCGGATATTGTTCGAGAACTGGGTCTTCAGTTTGGTGCCAAGAATCTTCCAATGGCCGACCGGTGCAATGCTCTCTTCCTCGACAAGGATAGCTGTGGCCACGTCGCCAAAGATGAAATGGCTGTCGCGATCCGTGAAATTCAGGTGGCCGGAACAGATTTCCGGATTCACCACCAGCACGGATTTTGCGCTACCGGACCGAATGAAGTCAGCTGCGGTCTGAATGCCGAATGTGGCCGACGAGCACGCCACATTCATGTCAAAGGCAAAGCCGCCACACCCCAATGCGTCCTGCACTTCGACCGCCATGGCGGGATAGGCGCGCTGCATGTTGGACGCGGCGCAGATAACGGCGTCAACGTCTTCGGCTTTGCGGCCCGAACGCTCCAGCGCATCGCGCGCGGCATTTACCGCAATCTCGGCCAATACGGAAATGCGATCATTCGGACGTTCGGCAATGCGCGGTGCCATGATGTCAGGATCCAGGATGCCGGCCTTGTCGATCACGAAGCGCGATTTGATGCCGGATGCCTTCTGGATGAACTCTACCGATGAATGGGTTTTCGGCTCGATCAATCCCGCGCTGATATCTGCCGCGCGTTCCCGGTTCCAGTTGTCAGCCCATACATTGTAGCTGTGAACCAATTCTTCATTGGAAATCGAGTTGGGCGGCGTCCAGAGACCTGTCGCCGAAATCACGGGTGTATTCATTCCTGCCCTCTATTCCAGAACCGCCGAAGTGCGGACCAATTCTGTTTGAGTCTACAAAGGTTTAGCTTGTCCGACAGTGTTGGACGAGATGCCGGGTTTGGCAAGAGCCGGTGGCTGTTCACTCGTCCGGCAGGCGCAGTCCGGAATCCGAGGTTTGACGCGCGTCTTCTCGCGAAATGCCCTGGGCCTCGTGGATGGCCTGACTTTCTTCAGCTGCCTTGCGTCTTTCGGCGCGAGACGCAGCTTCGCGTTCCTGTCGCGCCGTCATCAGAGCCATTTCCGTCTCAATGCATCGATCGCGGGTTTCCGGGTTGGGGGCTGTGCGGCACCGACTCCAGGCTTCCGCTCGATTGGTCTGATCGATTGAGGAAGTTGCGCACGCGACCAGCGTCGGCAGCGCGATGAGGGCAGCGGCAATCAAACTGGCTTTCATGAATCAGGTCTCCTGGACGGCGATGTGTCGGGGGCAGGCTACATCATGGTCATTGACCATGCCAACCGCCTGCGCCCATGCGTAGACGATTGTGGGGCCAACAAATTTGAACCCGCGTTTCTTGAGGTCTTTTGACATTGCAGCTGACCAACTGGTTTGGGTTGGTGCGTCCCGGAAATGCTTCCATTTATTGATGGTTGGCGTTCCGCCCACGACGCGCCAGCAATAGTCGGAAAAACCTTCCCCTGCCTCTTCCATGGCGAGATAGGCCTGGGCATTGCCAATCACGGCTTCGACCTTTTTTGGGCTGCGGATGATGCCGGGGTTTGTCAGCGCCTTCGCGGCGCGGGCAGGTGTCCAGCGGGCAATCTTTTCCGGATCGAAGTTATCGAACTCTTCGCGAATGCTGTCCCGCTTGCGGAGGATGGTGATCCAGGCGAGCCCGGCCTGCATGCCGTCCAGTTGAAGTTTTTCCCAGAGCGCGCGGCCATCCCTTTCAGGCACACCCCATTCGGTATCGTGGTAGTTTCGATATAGCTCGTCGGTAAGCGGGGCCCATGCGCAGGGAAAGGTTTCAGTCATGGGCTGGTTCCGCCAGATGCGCGTCGACTTCGGCGCGTTGCCATTCGGTCAAGTCAAAGGTGACGGCCGCGCCGTTGCAAGTGAATGATTTGCCATCCTGTTCGGCTTTGGCCAGTCGGTCGGTGCGGATGAGGGCAAGGCCGGCAGATCCAGCCACGCTGGTCACGGTGCCGATTGGGGCGTCCGCGAGAATATCCATGCCGGCTTCCAGCGCGTCGCCAGTGACTTTCACCGTGCGCTTGCGAATTTTGCCCTTGCGCTTCATGCGGCTCGCCACTTCCTGACCGACGAAACAGCCTTTCTTGTAGTCGATGCCGTTCATCATATCCATGTTGATATCGGTCGGGAAAACCTCTGATCCTCGATAGTCCGCGCCCCATTCCGGCACGCCCGCCGCGATCCGTGCGGCATGCCATTCCTGGGCCGGCATTTCGATGCCGGAGACGCCAACAGGTGTAATCGCGCGATGCGGCAATTGGGGGGAGCGGATGTCGATCCAGCTGCCTTCGGTCACGACATCCTCGGTGAGCCGGTCAATTGCGACGTCATTGCGCATCCTGAACATTTTCAGGCGCTTCTCCAGGTCATCGGCGGCGTCGGCATGGACGTCGATATAGATGTTTTCGAGCGCCAGCATGGCGAGATAATCCGCGATCACCTTGCCTTGCGGCGTCAGCAGCGCGCCATAGCGCATTTCTCCAGTCTGCCAGTTGTCGACCGAATGGGTCACGGTGCGCCCAAGCAGGTGCAGCATGTCCGGTCCGGTCAGGCGGATAATGGCGCGGTTTGGAAGAATGCGTTTCATCTACCTCTTGTAAGTATGGTTTTGAACCATCTCAAGGGAGCGACGCCATTTGCCTGTACCGAAAAACCACCCTTGACTTAGCCCCTCCGGAGTCACACCCCATCTGTCATGACCTATGATCTGATCCTTAAAGGCGGCACCGTCGTTTCACCCGGCGGTATGACCCAAACCGATGTCGGCGTGATCGGCGAGCGTATTGCGCATATTGGCGATCTGACCGGCGTGGATGCCGGGGAGATTTATGATGCGGCCGGCTTGCACATCCTGCCGGGCGTCATCGACAGCCAGGTCCACTTCCGTGAGCCGGGTCTGGAGTACAAGGCCGACCTAGAAACAGAAGCGCGCTCGGCCGCGCTTGGCGGCGTCGTTGCCGTGTTTGAGATGCCAAACACCAATCCCTCAACGACCACGCCCGAGGCCCTGACCGACAAGCTGGCCCGCGCCAAGGGGCGCATGGATACCGACCATGCGTTCTATGCGGGCGCGACGCACGAGAATATCGACTTGTTGCCCGAGATGGAAAAGATGCTCGGCTGCTGTGGCGTGAAAGTCTTCATGGGCGCCTCTACAGGCGACCTCCTGATCAAGGATGATGAAGGTGTCGAAGCTGTTCTGCGCGCGATCAAGCGCCGCGCGGCCTTCCACTCCGAAGACGAATACCGCCTCGAAGAACGGCGCGGCCTGGCCGTGCCCGGTGACTGGCAGAGCCATATTGTTGTGCGCGATGTCGAGGCGGCCGTCAGTTCGACTCGACGCCTGCTGCGTCTCGCTCGCAAGACCGGCAAGCGCATCCATGTGCTGCATATCTCGACCGCCGAAGAGATGGAGCTGCTGCGCGATGCAAAGGATCTGGCCAGTGTCGAAGTGCTGCCCAATCACCTCACCCTCGCGGCCCCGGATTGTTATGAACGCCTCAAGGGCTTTGCCCAGCAGAACCCGCCTGTGCGCGAACAGCGCCATCAGGATGCGCTGTGGCGCGCGCTGAATGCGGGTATTGTTGACGTGCTGGCCACGGACCACGCCCCGCATACGCGCGAGGAAAAGGAGCGGCCCTATCCCGCGTCGCCGTCTGGCATGCCGGGTGTGCAGACGATGGTGCCGGTCATGCTGACCCATGTGAACAATGGCAAGCTTAGCCTTCAGCGCTTTGTCGAACTGACCAGCGCCGGGCCGCAACGGGTCTTCGGCCTCGCCGACAAGGGCCGCATTGCCGAAGGCTATCATGCTGACTTCACGGTGGTGGACCTCAAACGCAAGGAGACCATCACGGAAGACTGGTCGAAGTCCAAGTGTGGCTGGACGCCCTATGATGGATTCGAAGCAACCGGCTGGCCGGTGGCGACCATTATCCGCGGCGGCTTCGTCATGCGCGACGGCGAGATCGTGAAAAAGGGCGGTGGTCAGCCGGTCCGCTTCAACGAAACGCTGGAGCCTGCCGGTTGAAGCACGAACGCAAGGGGCTGAACCGGGCTTTATTCTGGCTGTATGAAGGTACAGGCAAATGGCCGTTCCTGTTTCGCTGGGCCATGCTGGCGTTCGATTTCGTTACCATCGGCTATTTCCTCTGGGCGCCCTTTGACCAGCGGGACCGCACGCATATCGCTGTCGATTACGTGATTGGAAGTGTGATCCTCGCCGACCTGTTGGCGCGGTTCTATATCGCGCGGCACCGCTGGAATTTCGTGGTCCGGCCCATCAATATTGCGGATCTTGTCGTCGTGATCACCATGTTTGCGCCGCTGCTAGTTTCGAATTTCGCCTTCCTGCGCGTGCTCCGTGCGGTCAGGGCCATTCGCGCGTTCACCTTTATCAAGCGGGTGAAGGTGATCACCCCCTTCTTTCAGCGACATGAGCGGATCATCGACAAGGTGACCAACCTGGCTGTGTTCGTCTTCATCATGGCTGCGGTCGTCTATTCGACCCAGGTCGGCATCAATGACGGCATCCGCACCTATATAGACGCGCTCTATTTCACGGTCACGAGCCTGACCACAACTGGCTATGGCGATGTTCTGATGGTTGGTCCTGGCGGACGACTTCTGTCGATAATAGTGATGGTGCTGGGTTTGACCCTCTTCCTGCAGCTCATTCGCACGATTATCGAGCCGCGCGACAAGGTGGAACAGGAATGCGAGGAATGCGGCCTGCGGCTTCACGAACGCGATGCCGTGCATTGCAAGCACTGCGGAGAAGTGATCCATATTCCCACAAGCGGCTTTGAATGAGCCGGAAAGAACAAAAAATACACGGGAAGAAACGCGCACACCATGCCTGACACGTCGGACCTGCCCTTTCGGGAAGTACCCTATCTGCCGCTAAAGCTGGAGATCGATCGGCGACCCGACGGCACGATCTACCTCGACAACGGCCAGCCTCTGAAAGCTTGCCCGCCACATATGCTGGCAGCGCTTGTCCATTGGGCCGAGCATCGGCCGGACACAGTATGGCTCGCCGAGCGCGATCCGGAAAATCCGGGTGCCGAAGGCTGGAACACGATCACGTATGCGGTGGGCCTCGATACCGTGCGCCGGCTCGCGCAAGGCTTCCTCGACGCCGGCGCCGGACCGGACGCGCCGCTGATGATCCTGTCGAAGAACTCCATTGCCAACGCCCTGATCATGTATGCCGCCATGTGGGCGGGCAGCCCGGCCGTGCCCGTCACACCAGCCTATGCGCTGCTCAGCGAAGACCTTGGCCGCCTCAAGTATATTGATGGCCTGACCCAGCCGAAATTCATCTATGTCGAGGATGGGACGGACTATCAGCGCGCGCTGGATGGGCTGGATCTCGAAGGTCGCCTCGTCATTTATAGCGGCAACGCGCCGGAGCGTTACGATGCGGTACGTTTCGAACAATTCATGCGGTCGCCGACTTTGGCGGTGGATGGAGCCTATGCCCGTCTCACGCCGGACACAGTGGCAAAATACATGATGACGTCTGGGTCCACAGGTGAACCCAAGGCGGTCATCAATCTCCACGGCATGGTCGCCTCCAATGCCAGGATGATCCGCTCGATCTGGGATGAAGATCGTCTGGATAAACTCACGGGCGGCACGCAGGTGATGTGCAATTTCCTGCCATGGAGCCATACTTATGGCGCGCATTCGATCCTGCACAACATGCTGGATTGGGGCGGCACGCTCTACATCGACCAAGGCGCGCCGACGCCGGCGCGACTTCCGGAAATGTTGCGCAACCTGAAAGAGGTCTCCACCACCCAGCACACGACCGTGCCGGCGGCATGGGCCGCGCTCGCGACCGAGCTTGAGCGCGATGATCAGTTGGCTGAGGTATTCTTCAAGCGGCTCGTTTGCATGGCCTATGGTGGCGCGTCCATGGGGCAGGATATCTATGAGCGCATTCAGGCGGTCGCCGTGCGCATCACTGGCGAACGGATATCATTGTCGGCAGGCTATGGCGCAACTGAGACCGCCCCAACTGCCTCGAATGTGCATTGGCCGAATGACCGGATGGGCCTGATCGGCCTGCCGCTGCCAGGCAACACGTTCAAGATGGTGCCGAACGCCGAAAAGATGGAGCTGCGGGTTAAAGGGGTAAACGTTACGCCCGGCTATTTCCGCAACGAAGCCAAGACCGCTGAAGCTTTCGACGAGGAAGGCTTCTACAAGCTCGGCGATGCGGTGAAATTCGTCGATCCCGACAATCCCGAACGGGGGCTCGCTTTTGATGGACGCACGGCCGAAGAGTTCAAGCTCGCCAACGGGACCTGGGTTTCGGCAGGCACCGTGCGCGTGCAGGCCGTGGCTGCGACGGGTGGTGCACTATCAGATGCCGTCGTCTGCGGCCTAAACAAGAATGATGTCCGTCTCCTGGGTTTCCTGAATGAGGCGTGGTGCCGCCGGCTGGTTGGGGAGGATTTGCCTCTTGACCAATTGGTCGCGCACCCAGCCATACATGAGAAAATTCGCGAAGGCCTCGCCCTGCACAACAAGACGCATCCGAATGTTTCCGCTCGCGTCGCGCGAGTGTTGCTTCAGACTTATCCTCCGTTGGCGGACAATGGTGAGATTACCGAGAAGGGCTACATCAACCAATCGCGCACGCAGGACCTCAGGCAGGATCAGGTCGACACGCTGTTTGCCGAATCTAGCGAGACGCCAGCGAATTTGCTCATCCTGTAGTGCACGACACCGAACACGAACAAGAATCTCAAAGGGAATCCGGATGACAGACCAGCCAACCCAGTCCATGACCGGCGCCGAAGCGCTCGTATCCACGCTGGCCGATCATGGCGTGACGGCGTGCTTCGCGAATCCCGGCACATCGGAAATGCATCTTGTCACCGCGCTCGATCATGAGCCGCGCATCAAGTCGACGCTCTGCCTGTTCGAGGGCGTTGCGACGGGCGCCGCCGACGGCCATGCGCGCGTGACCGGAACGCCGGCCATGACGTTGCTGCATCTCGGTGCGGGATATCTCAATGGCGGCGCAAACATTCACAATGCCCGCCGGGCCTGGACGCCTATGATCAATGTGATCGGGGACCATGCCGTGCCGCACCAGCGCTATGACGCGCCGCTGGCCTCTGACGTCATCGGCATGGCGGGGCCGAATTCGCGCTGGATCAAATCCGCCGACAAAGTCGGGCAAGCCGGCGATCTGGCCGCGCAGGCATGGGAGGCGAGCTTTGGACCCGAACCTGGTCCGGTGTCTCTGATCCTTCCCGCCGACACCGCCTGGCTGGAAGGCGGGAAGCCCGGCGCAACGCGCGCCCGGCCATCCCTGCGCCAGCCTGACCCGATTGTGATCGATGTCGCCGCAGCCGCAGTCAAATCTGCCAGCAAGCCGATCATTATCATCAATGGCACTGCACTGACCGAAGCGGGCCTAGCGCAGGCGGCGCGCGTGAAAGCCGCAGGCGTTCGCGTATTGACCGACACGTTCTTCCCGCGACAGGCGCGTGGTGCGGGGCGGTTCATTCCAGACCGGATGCAATACTTCGCGGAAGGCGCCATGTCGGACCTCGAAGGCTCAGACCTGATGTTGATTGCAGGCACGCAGGTGCCGGTGGCCTTCTTCGCTTATCCCGGCAAGCCGAGCGTGCTTGTGCCGGAAGGATGTACACCGATGAAGATTGGCGGACCGGAGACCGACAGCGCCGCGATCCTTGAGGCGCTCGCAGATGCGCTCGGTGCGAAGGAAGCCGCCCCGGTGGCTGAGCTGGACCTGCCGGGTGCACCGACAGGCGCTCTCAACGCTGCAACCATTGGCGCATCCATTGCCCGCCACATGCCGGAAGGCAGTTTCGTCTCGGATGATGGCGTCTCCAATGGCCTGCCTAGCTTCCTGATGACCCAGCGCGCCCGGCCGCATGACTGGATGATGCTGACGGGCGGCGCGATCGGGCAGGGCATGCCGCTCGCGTTGGGGGCATCGCTCGCTGCGCCTGACCGCAAGACGCTCTGCATCACCGGCGACGGTGCGGGCATGTATACCAATCAGGCACTTTGGAGCATGGCGCGCGAAGGCGCGAATGTGGTCAACGTGGTCTTCGTCAACCATTCCTACCGTATCCTGAATATAGAACTGGCGCGGACAGGCGCTGGCAATCCGGGGCCTGCCGCGCAGGAACTGCTTGGCCTCGGCCATCCCGAGATCGATTGGGTGAAGCTGTCAGAGGCGCAGGGTGTACCCGCAGTCAACGCCACGAATGCGGAAGAGTTCGATCTTGCGCTTGAGCGGGCGTTTGCTGCGGACGGGCCTCAGCTGATCGCGGCGCACGTTCCGGCGCGGTAGGACCTATTCCCGCCCTCGGTCGAGATCTTCCTCAATCTCGATATCAATCGGCTCTCCGCTGAGGCGGTGACGGTAAACCTGAGTGTTCTCAAGGACGCGTTGGACGTAATTGCGTGTTTCCGAGAAGGGAATGAATTCCACCCAGTCAATCGGATCGACCTGACCAGTGCGGGGATCGCCATAGTCCTGGATCCACTGGCGCGGTCGGCTAGGCCCGGCATTATAGGCGGCGGCTGTCATGATGTAGCTGCCATTGAACCGCGAGAGCAGCGTGTCCAGATGCTGGCCGCCTAGGGTCATGTTATAGCCCGGATCATCGGTCAGCCAAGAAGTGCGGTAAGGCAGGCCGCGTAGCCGCGCTTCGTTACGAGCGGTAGCCGGCATGAATTGCATCAGGCCGCGTGCGCCAACATGGCTGATCGCGTTCGGGTTCATTTCGCTTTCCTGCCGAGACAGGGCCAGCATTAGCGGCCGCTCTACCTGTGGCTCGCGCAGAAGCGGATAGGCAACCACCGGGTAGGCGGCATCGGTAGAGACAATGCCTTTGGCAAGACCGGCCTTGGCACCACGAACCCCGACATCCGGCACCTGATACTCCGTAGCAATGCGGGCGAGCAGCAGATATTCGGACTCGGTCTCAAGCAGGTCGTCCATGTGATAGGCGAATTCACGGAACAGGCGTTCCTCACCGCTCTCGCCAAGCAGGCGCAGGGCCTGAACCATTGGCTTGTCCTCGAAGGCCGAAATCTCTTCTGCAGTCGGCTCTGAGGTCTTCGGGAAGGCGAGCTTCTTGTCGTCCAGACGCTCGGCGGCAAGTTGTCCGTAATAGGTGAACTTGTGCTCAGCTGCTGCCGTGTAGTCTGTTCGTGCGGCATCCGGTTGGCCAAGCGCATCGCGGGCGCGACCGGCCCAATACTTGCCGCGTGCAAGGCTGATCGGTGTTGAGACGCCGTCAGACATGGTCTCGAAATGCTGCAGGCTGCGATCCGCATCATTCTTCAGGCGCAGGGCGATCCAGCCCGACACCCATTCGGCCTCGGCGAAGTCGCCGCCGCTTTCCATGCCATGCGGTGAGGCCAGCTGGTAGGCGCGGCTCCAGTTGCCGTCCTTCAGGTCTGTCCGGATGGCGATGTTGCGTTCGTCCCACAGGCGCGAGCGGCCAGCTTCCGGAATGTCATTCCCGTCGATGCCCGTCAGCAGAGGGGTCGCCACATCCTGGTTGCGCAGTTTCTGGCGGCGCCATTTGGCGCGCTCGTAAAGCAGGCCGGGATTGTCCTGCAAGTTGGCGGGGACGGCATCGACCAATGCATCGACATTGCGCGACCGCGCAGCGAGCGCGATGCGGGCGTCGACCAGTTTACGATAGTCAGACGTGAGCAGGTATTTGAGCTTCGATGCAGCCGTGCGCTGGTTGGTCCATAGCAGGAACTCGACACGGGCGCGGTGATCATCCTGGGTCAGCTGTTTGCCATAAGTGGACAGGACTTCGCGCTCGACGTCGCGTTCGAGGGAATTATTGTGCCAGGCGTCGCGCACGGCTTCCAGCGCCTTGCCGGGTTCACCAATCGCACGCCAGCTATCGGCCAGCGCGATCTTGCCAGCTCCGGTAATCGGACCCGACTCGGTCAGCCAGTCGATGCGTTCCTTATGGCTGAAAGACGATTCGCCGATAATCTCTTCGGCGCGGCGGCGCATGGAGGTCGTTTTCGGCCAGTCTTGCAGCTTGTCCAGCGCGAACGAGACTTCCGAGAAATTCATGCCCGGAACGCCGCGGCTGGCCCGGATCCACATAATGAGGTTTCGCACGTCGGCATCAGAGGCCTGAGTCTGCAGATGTGCCACAGTCGGCCAGTCATAGCGGTCAGCCGCGCGGAGTGCCTTGTGCAGGATTTCCGCATTGCGGGCATCCGTTACGGAAGACGTATAGGGTCGGTCGGGTTTCAGACTCGGGGATTCCGGCACGCCAGCGGCGGCAGCCGCCTGAGACAGCACGGCAAGAGCGGCAAAAATGGCAACGGGTCGCATCATGAAACGTCTCTGCAGAGTTTATTTCTTGGCCAAAGCGTGAGAAGGCATTGGCGATTCATACTCGATCAAGACAAACAACACCTGAATCGCGGCAAATTTACGATGTTCCATGGCTCAATCCCAGCTCTCGTCACACCTTTCAGGAATGGTGCCGTTGACCGGGACGCTTTTGCGGCGCTGGTAGAGCGCCAGATTGTTGGCGGTTCCAGCGCGCTCGTGCCGGTCGGCACAACAGGCGAGACGTCCACACTCTCCACCCAAGAGCATAAGGATGTCGTAACGCTTTGTGTTGAAATTACCAAAGGTCGCGTGCCCGTGATTGCCGGGGCCGGGGCCAATGCCACAGACGAGGCGATCGAACTGGTCGAGCACGCCAAGGCCGTTGGCGCTGACGCCGCGCTGGTGGTTTGCCCCTATTACAACAATCCCAACCAGGAAGGCCTTGAGGCCCATTTCCGCGCGATCAACGACTCGGTTGCGCTTCCGGTCCTGCTTTACAATGTGCCGGGCCGCACTGTGGTCGATCTTGCACCGGATACCGTCGCACGCCTCGCCCAATTGCCGAACATTGTCGGCATCAAGGATGCGACCGGCGATATGGACCGCGTTAGTCAGCATGCCGCGTCGATCCCTGAAGGCACCCAATTTGTTCAGCTGTCGGGCGATGACCCGAGCGCGCTCGGCCACCTTGCCATGGGGGGCATGGGTTGCATCTCGGTCACCGCGAACGTCATGCCGGAAGCCTGCGCCGCCATGCACACAGCTTTCCACGCCGGAGATCTCGATGAGGCCCGCGCGATAGAGCGCAAGCTGATTGCGCTGCACAAGGCCATGTTCTGCTCGCCATCGCCCGGACCGGCGAAATATGCCCTGTTCCGGCTCGGCCTCTGCACCGATGAGGTGCGCCTGCCGATCACCACCCCATCTGCAGAAAAACGGGCTGAAATAGATCAGGCCATGGCGCTTGCGGGCCTGAGCGCCTAAATCAGGGCCATGTCGAAGAAAAACCAGACCAAGGGCCGCTCGGATGGGCTGGTCGCGGAGAACCGCCGCTCCCGCCGCGATTATGCGGTCGAGGACACGCTAGAGGCCGGCATCATGCTGGTCGGCTCCGAGGTAAAATCGCTGCGCCAGGGCAAGGCCAATATCGCTGAAGCCTATGTCAGCCCGGAAGATGGCGGTCTCTACCTGATCAATGCGGATATCCCGATCTACAACGCCGCCAACCGGTTCAATCATGAGCCAAAGCGCAAGCGGAAGCTGCTCGTGTCAAAACGGGAACTGGCCAAGCTCTCGCAATCGGTTGAGCGGGCCGGTCGCACGATTGTGCCGTTGAAACTCTATTTCAATGAGCGTGGTATGGCCAAGATCCTCATTGGTCTCGCCACCGGGCGCAAGAGCCATGACAAGCGTGACGTCGAAGCAAAGCGAGACTGGCAACGCCAGAAGGCGCGAATCCTGAAGGAGGGGTGAGCACTGCCGCTCAGGCGGCGCGTAGTCTCCCGCCGCGAAGCCTCAACAGGCCCTGCCAGACAATCAGGGCGATCAAGGGGGCAAAGGCCAGCAGGAAGGGCCAGGCGGTCTGGCTGAAGCCTTCGGGAAACACTTGCGGCTGCCCCAGAAAAAGTGAACCGGATGCGATGAACATCGAGAAGCACATGCGCCAGAGGTGGCGGGAGATGCGCGCCGTGTAGGACAGCGCCTGTCGTAGGATCACGTTCAGTTCGCCAAACGCGGCGAAGCTGCCAGCTACAATGAACAGGATGAAGGCTTGAGGCGGCGAACCATCCACGGTGCCGCTTGGGCTGTTCGCGCCCATATACATGAATCCCACACCCATCAGTGTGATGCCGAGCGCTGTCGCCAGTCCTGTATAATGCCGCCAATTGACCCGGACAGGCCCGCGCTGCCTGACAGTAAGCAGAGCCGTGACGAGCAGGTACAGGGCCAGAATGCCGGCCACGAAATTGGGTCGCTGTCCTTCCTCGAGGAATGGAGCGACGCCCGCGCCGATCAGGTAAGTTATGAACATGGACACGAAGAAGATCTGCCCGGCAAGCCTGTGAAGAGGGCGGCCTTTGCGCGTCGCAATCGCGGCAACACCGGACACGAGCCCGATAGCCCCACCGCCGATGTGCGCATAGAGCAGGGCGTCTGTCGCCAGCCTGATCCAGAATGGTGCGTCCGGGCCGACTTCAAGTTTTGCGGCATGGGCGGCCCCGGCACCGAGGAATGCCAGTGCCAGAATGCATGTCAGAACCGGAACGGCATATCGGGGCATGGGATAGACCTTTATCGAAAATCAATATTATCGATAAACGGAAAATCCGCTATTGCAAACCCCTCAGTCGGAATCTGTCACTTTCTTCGCCATCGCGAACACATCCTCGAACATTTCCGGCGTCAGGCGGCGGGTGTTCGTGTTGTACCGGCTGCAATGATAGGATGAGATGAGCGCCAGGGGGCGGCCCTCAAATTCCACATCATAGTGCGTACCGTGGCCGAAGGGATAATCCTTCAGTTTCAGGCCGAGCGTGCGCACGGTGGAATCATGGGAAATCTTGCCGAGGCAGATCATTGCCTTCAGCTTCGGCAGCGCCGCAATGCGCGCGGCGAGGAAGGGACGGCACTGATTGATCTCGGCGCCGACCGGCTTGTTCTGTGGCGGCACACAGCGCACGGCATTGGTGATCATGGCGCGCTTCAGCTTCAGCCCGTCATCCGGCCGCGCATCATAGGTGCCGGTGGAAAAGCCGAACTTGTCGATGGTCGCATAGAGCAGGTCTCCGGCCCAGTCGCCGGTGAACGGTCGGCCCGTCCGGTTGGCCCCCGTTACGCCGGGCGCGAGGCCGATGATCAGCAATTCGGCATCCTCCGGCCCGAAGCTCGGCACCGCGCCATTGAACCAGTCCGGCTCTTTCACGGCGACCTCTTCCCGATACGCCACAAGGCGCGGGCATAGCGGACAATTGGCGGGGGCTTCAGGTGCAAATTTCGTCGTCATGCCCCTCTCCCTAGTGGGAGAGGAGCGAGACGGCTAGTACCCATCCGCGCTGCCATCCTTGCGCATTTCGGTGGCGGCGATCCAGGTGCCGGTTTCGAAGTCGCGCATGATCGCCTGATAGCCGCCCGCATTGGCCTGGCAGCACTCCACCGCATGGCCGCGCGCTTCCAGTTCGGCGCGGGTTTCAGGCGGGATGCCGCTCTCCAGATGCACGACGCCCATATCGGTTTCACAGGCATCGCCATTGAGATCATCCGTCGGCTCGCAGCCGCCAACATGTTCCCAACGCGCGGCATCGCCCGCCTCCTGAAGCCCCATGTCGAAATCGACGAGGTTCAGGATGACTTGCACATGGCCCTGCGGCTGCATGCCGCCGCCCATCAGGCCGAAGCTCAGCCAGGGTTCGAACGGGCAGGCCTGTTCGATTGGCACGGCCCGCACCTGGCAGCCCGGCATGTCCTTCTTGAAGGCGAAAGCAGGGATGATCGTATGGAAGGGCCGCTTGCCGGGCTCGAAGACGTTTGGATGGGCCGGGTCGAGGCTGAACAACTGGCCGCGATCCTGGAACATGAAGCCAAGCCCATCCGCGACGAGGCCCGAGCCCATGCCGCGATAGTTCGACTGGATAAGGGACACCATCATGCCGTCCTTGTCCGTAACGGTTAGGTAGGTCGTGTCGCCGTCTTGGAGTTTTTTGTCTGCCTCAAGAATTATATCACTAGCTATCGGCAAGAGCGGTTTCCCCTCAGATGAAATTCGGAATCCACGCCCCGATTGTCCTGCAAAACTTGTGGGTTTGGTGATGTCGATTTGTTGAGAGCGATAATTAGCGTAGCGCTTATCAATAAACAGGTCTGGATCAACACCGCTAAAGGCGGGATCCGCATACCCCCGCGCGCGATCTTCGAATGCCAACCGCTTCGCTTCCACTTGCGCCATGATTGAGTCCGCCGACCCGAAGCCCATGCCGCGCAGGTCAAACCGTTCCAGCATTTGTAACATCTGTAGCGCCGCAATTCCCTGCGTGTTCGGCGGCAGTTCGCAGACCTTGTAGTCGCCGCGATAGGTCACGCAGATCGGCTCGACCCAGTCCCCGGTATGGGTGGCAAAATCCTCATAAGTCAGGAAGCCGCCGATCCGCTCGAAATAGTCGCCCATGATGTGGGCGGTTTCGCCGGAATAGAATTCGTCGCGGCCTTTATAGGCTATCCGCTCCAGCGTGTCGGCAAGGTCCGGATTGCGGAACAGGCTGCCTTCTTTCGGGGCGGGCGAGAAATAGGTCGCCTTCGCATTGTCGAACTCTTCCAGCATGCCGCTGTCAGCCGCTTCCTGCAGGCGCGTTGCGTTGCGGCCCCAATAATAGGCAATGACTTCCGGGATCGGCGCGCCGTCACGGGCGTACTGAATGGCCGGTTCGAGGTTCATGTTCATCGGCCGCTTGCCGAATTTGCCATGCAGTGCGTACCAGCCATCGACTGTGCCGGGCACAGTCACCGGCGCGGCGCCGAAGGGCGGAATCTCCTCGCCTTGCATGAATTCGTCGGCCTTGGCCTGCATGTCGTCCAGCGTTGCGCCCTGGGGCGAGCGGCCGGAGCCATTATAGCCGTAGAGCTGCTCGGTTTCCGGGTCCCAGACAATCGCGAACAGATCGCCGCCAATGCCGTTTCCGGTCGGCTCGACAAGGCCCAGCATCGCATTTGCGGCAATGGCCGCATCCACGGCTGATCCGCCGGCTTTCAGCACATCAAGCGCCGTCTGCGTGGCGAGGGGATGGGCTGTGGCGGCCGCGCCATTCGGGGCCACCACAGAGGAGCGCGTGCCAAGGTCCCGTCCGGTAAGCATCCGGTCTCCCGGTCCCGGCGGCGTGGCTTCGGCATCCTTTTCTATGGATATCCGGACCACTTTCTTCTGCGTGACCTTGGCGGTGGCGTCTACTTGCGCCTCATCCTGCGCTGACGGTGTAGCGCACGCGTACAATCCGATAGCCAGCGCTGTTGCGGCGATTGCCTGAATGGGTCTCATCAGCCTCTCCTGTTCTCATCTGACGAGAGCTTAGCGCGCTTTGGGGCAGAAGCGAGTCCCAGCGAGGCCGAACAAACGCGTCGCGCGGTTCCCATGCCCGGCCCACGGTTTCGAGATAGGAATGGATCAGTCCATCAAGCATAGCTCACCACCTCCCACTCGATGTCGTCATGGTCGTGGAAATAGAACCGGCTGCCTGGGTCATAGGTCTGGTGGCTATGGGTGCGATAGCCGGCGGCGAGGATCTTCTGCTCGGTCGCGTCCAGATCATCCACCAGGATGCCGAAATGATTGACGGCGCCGGTCCGGTAATAGCTTTCCTCATCTGGCCGGTCTTGCTGGGGCAGCGCATACAGTGCGAGGTAATCCTCATCCGTGCCGACATGCACCGTATAGCCATCATATTTGGATGGCCCTTCCCAGCGCACTTTCCAGCCAAACAAACGGGTCAGCATGGACGCGGTCTTCTTTGGATCACTGACGGTCACATTCACATGTTCGAACTTGGCAATACTCATTGTTTTCAACTCCATTTCTTCTTCATCAAATCTCTGATAAAGCTGTCGTAATTCCTCAACTTAAGTTGAGGTCAAGCGTGAAATAGGAGATTCTTTCATGGCAGTTCCGAAGGGCTTGGCGATCGGAGATGTGGCTGCGCGGACCGGCCTGTCGGTCTCGGCGATCCGTTTCTACGAAGGGCGGGGATTGGTTCACCCAGAACGGTCCTCTGGCGGCCAGCGTGTCTTCCTGCGCTCGGACATCCGTCGCCTGTCCTTTATCCTGATCGCCCAGCAGATTGGCCTGACCATCGAAGAGATCAGCCAGCTCCTGTCGTCATTGCCGGAGCGGCGTACGCCGACCAAGCGGGACTGGACCCGGATCAGTACGGCCTTCCGGCACATGCTGGATGAACGGATCGCGCTGATGGAGCGGACGCGCCGGAAGCTGGACGGCTGTATCGGTTGTGGCTGCCTGTCCCTGAAAAAATGCCAGCTTTACAATCCGGAGGATCGTGCGCGTGGGCTCGGCACAGGACCGCGATTCCTGCTTGAGGATGTCAGCGTGGTGTCGACCGAAACCTAGTCTTGGCGCTCTGGGGGTTGAGGGAAGTAATGGGTGGCCATGCGCGTGGCGATTTCCTGGCCCTTCACGGCAAAATCAGCTTCAGCCTCGACCGCGCGATTGTCACAGGTCTGGTAGATGCGCCCGGCGCTTGTGAAGGCCTCATTGAAGGCGTCGACCAGTGAGCTGCGGACCGCGCCGCGATTGGGCGCTTCGTACTTCAGCATGTCGGACATGTAGCGCCGCCAATACTGGTCATCGCGGCCATTGCACTTTACGCGGATCGCGTGGGCGGCGCCCAGCGTGGCTGCGAGATCGGTCGCATCGCGGAAATAATCCGGTCCACGAATCGGCAATCCCGATTGCGCTGTGCTTGCGCCGCAGAACATCACCGCGCTAAGCAGGAGAATATGAAAACCTGTTTGCTTCATGCGACGACTTTTGCGCGCATTCGTGAAAGGCTCAAGGGCCTTGAACATGAGATTGAGTTCATTGTCATGGATGAGGACGGTTTGTTCTCCCATGCCGGGGACGGCACCGTGGTTCACGATGTTCGGCCCGATATTGTCTTCGGGAATACGGATGTCTGGTTCGGGGATCATGCCCGCGACTTCATGATCGCCGTACTCAAGACTGGCGGGATAGATTGGTTCCAGTCCTCCGCGGCTGGGCTCGACAATCCGGCACTGATCTCCGTTGGCAAGATTTCCCGCACGTTTTGTTCCAACCACACGCAGTCCGAAGCCATGGCCGAATGGGCGCTCTGGCAGTCTTTCGACTTTTTCAAGAAGGGTCCGGAGCATCGCGCACAACAGGCCGAGGCTGACTGGAACCGGCTTGAGATGCGCGAGATGATGGGGTCGCGCTGGCTGATTGTCGGGTTTGGGTCCATCGGGTCGGCGGTCGGCAAGCGGGTCCAGCTACTCGGCGGTCATGTGACGGGCGCACGGCGCTCGCCTGGTCTGGCTGAGGGTGCTGATCATATTGTGCCGATGGCGCTGGTGAAGAGCGAACTCGAGCAAGCCGACGTGGTCCTGCTCAGCGTTCCGTTGACAGATGAAACGGCTGGCATGGTGGACGCGGAATTCCTGGCAGCCATGCGCCCGGATGCGCTGCTGATGAATCTTGGCCGTGGGCAATTGGTAGATGAGGCAGCGCTCGTCGCGGCGCTGGATGCGGGGCGCCCGGCCTTCGCCTCAATTGACGTCACCGCTGAAGAGCCTTTGCCAAGCGACAGCCCGCTCTGGCGCCATCCCAAAGTCGCGATCACACCGCACAACAGCGCCATGACCCAGGCGACCTATATTCGCGCGGACGAGACCTTTCTGGACAATCTCAAGCGCTATCTGGCCAATGAGCCGCTCAAGCACGTGGTGCCGCGCGAGACGTTTGCTGACTGAGCAGTGGAACTGCTTGGGCCGTCGGGCGTTCCGGTTGGCAGACATCTGCCACCGGAGGAATTCCCATGTCATCACTCATCCTGCGCTCCTTGCTGAGCGGCAGCGCCGCAATCATGCTCGTGGGCTGTGCGACCGCTGAACATCATGAGGCCACTGCACCCGACGCCATGACGGTCACTGGCACAAGCGGCACGCAGCTCACCGCTACCCCGCTCGAAACCTTTGACAGCGCCTGGGCGATGACGTTCCTGCCGGATGGCCGCGCGCTTGTTTCAGAAAAGGATGGTGATCTCTGGCTGTTGGACACCGCGGGCAAGAAACTGGGCGAAATCGCCAATGTCCCTTCGGTCACGGCAATGGGGCAGGGAGGTCTGGGGGACATCATCGTCCACCCGGACTTCGCTGAGAACGGCACCGTCTTCATTTCCTACGTTGAACGCGATGAGACGGATGAGAGTTTGAGCGGAGCAGCCGTTGAGCGGGCAACGCTGACCCTTACCGCCACGGGCGGCACATTGGAGGGGCGCGACGTGATTTGGCGCCAGACGCCAAAAGTGAAAGGCAACGGCCATTACGGCCATCGTCTTGCCATCGCACCGGATGGTCATCTCTTCATCGCCTCAGGAGAGCGCCAGAAATTCACTCCGGCGCAAAATATGGCCATGAATCTGGGCAAGGTCGTTCGTGTCAATCAGGACGGGTCTGTTCCGGAGGACAACCCCTTCTTTGGAAACGGCGCGGTTGCGGACCAGGTATGGACGCTTGGTCATCGCAATCCGCTGGGCATTGCATTTGACGGGCAAGAGCGCCTCTGGGTGGTTGAAATGGGTCCGAAAGGCGGGGACGAGTTGAACCTGATCGTACGGTCCGAGAATTACGGTTATCCCGAAGTTTCTGAGGGCGATCATTATAGCGGCAAGCCGATCCCGACACATGAAAGCAATCCGATTTTCGAGGACCCGGCGATCGCTTGGGTCCCAGCCATCAGCCCGGCCGGTTTGGTATTCTATGATGGAGAGATGTTTGCCGATTGGCAGGGCAATGCATTCATCGGAGGGCTGTCTTCGCAAGCTTTGATCCGCGTTTCCTTCGAGACTGAGCCGACTGACAATCTCGGACAACCGCCCAAGGATGGTCAAACCGAGCCGGTTGCCAGGGAAGCCGAGCGCTATGAATGGGGAAAACGCATTCGCGAAGTCGAGCAAGGACCAGACGGCGCGCTCTATGTTCTGGAAGACAAGGAAGGTGGCCGCCTGATCAAGCTGACACCGGCCGCCGCGCAGTAAAACGATTTCAGCCGGGCCTGTAGGCCCGGCTGTATATGTTTCCGGCGTGATGATTTCTATGCGGTCGCTTTGGTCCGCAGGCTGGCCATCCGGTCGATGGCTGATTCGGCATCGCGCATGATGTCCGCCACGATCTCCGCGACGGGCTTGACCTCTCTCACGCCGCCAGCCGACTGGCCCATGGCGAAGCAGGAGGTGTCCGCATCGAGTTTGGCTTCGTCCGTAATCCCCCCGATGCCGCCAATTACGCCTGTCCGGGTAGAGTGGATGGCCTGGTGCGGGAAGGGCTGAATGTCCTGCGGGCGCGTTTCCCAGTCATTGATATAGTCATTCGTGCGGCAACGCATCGGCTTACCGGAATAGCACCGCGTGCGTGTTGTATCAGTATCGCCCGCGCCGACGACCGTGTCCTTGTACATCTGAGCGGCATGGGCCTCGGTCGAGGCGATGAATCGCGTACCCATCCAGACGCCGCAGGCTCCCAGAGCGAGCGCCGCTGCGAGGCCGCGGCCATCATAAATGCCGCCTGCCGCGATCACCGGAATGTTCACGGCTTCCACGGCTTGTGCCACCAACGGCATCGTCCCCACCAGACCGGTATGCCCGCCGCCTTCGCCGCCCTGCAGGATGACCGCATCACAGCCAGCCTGTTCGGCCTTGATGGCATGCTTCACCGCGCCGCCAACGACCATGACTTTCACATTCGCCTTTTGCAGGCGCTCCATGATCGGCATCGGAACGCCGAGACCGGCTATGAAACTGTCGGCACCATTGTTGATGATGACATCCACGCTTTCTTCAAGGCTTTCCGGACTGGCGGCCAGCAAGTCCACGCCGAAGGGCCGGTCGGTCAGTTCGCGCACGCGCTTCATCTGGCCTTCAATGAAGTCCGGGGTCGTCCCCGCCATGCCGAGCACGCCGTATCCGCCCGCATTGCACATGGCCGCACAAACTTCGGCGTAGGACACACCGCCCATGCCCGCGAGCATGATGGGGTGTTCGGTATTCAACATTTCTGTGAGTGCGGTTTTTATGGCCATGACGGCGTCTCCCTGACTTTATGAACTCTTCTGAAAAGACCGTAATTTGCCGTCCTTGCGTCAACGCAAGGCTGTTTGACCAAGCGCCGTTCTTGGCAGGGAGTGGGGCGCTGATTGGCTCCAAACCTATCCACGTGATTCGGGCGCAAAGCGGAACCGGACCCTGTTTCAACGCGATTGGCGGGTTGAAAGACCATTCGCTTGCGAATCGGAGACGGTGATATTTAGGGGGGAAGGTGATGAAGAAGTGCCCGAATCGGCCCAAATCTGCGCCGTTCGAGCGCGAATTCGCTGTTTTGGGCGCAGTTCGCGCAAAAAGCGCTGCATCAGACCTTCAGCTGAAACCATCTTTGCGTCGTGGTCGGCAGATGTTAAACCTCTGCCCGGTCATCTTTGACCTGAAGTAGGGGAATAAAGCATGAAACAACTCCTGATTATCGGTGCCGCTGCGCTTGTACTGGCTGCATGCGCTGCAGAAGAAACAACGGCTCCTGAAGATACGACGGCTGCTGAATCCATCGAAGAAGCTGCAGATGATGCTGCTGATGCAATGGACGAAGCTGCTGCCGATGCAGGCGACGCGCTCAGCGAAGCTGGCGACGACATTGAAGCGGCTGCGGAAGATGCAGGCGATGCAATGGACGAAGCAATGGATGACGCTGAAGAAGCTGTCGACGACGCTGCGGACGAACTTGAAGAAGAGCCAACCGAGTAATCGGTCTGGTCCTACCAGAATTGAAAAGGGCTGCCCTCGGGCAGCCCTTTTTTTGTGAGACCAGGCGGCCGATCAGAATTTCTGGTACGCGCCATCTACCAGCAGCGTATCGCCCGAGTGGAAGCTCGAAGCGTCAGACGCCAGATAGACGGCAATTCCGCCGAAATCCTCCGGCTTGCCCCAACGACGGATTGGAACGCGCGCAATGACCTTGCTGTTGAAAACGTCGCTGTCCTGCGCGCCATCCGTCATGTCAGTCGCGATCCAGCCCGGCAGAATGGAATTTGCGCGGATTTGATAGCGGCCATATTCGACGGCGATGGCATTCATCATGGCGATGAGTCCGCCCTTGGTATGGCCATATGCCTGATTGCGCGCTGCACCCGACAGCGCTGCGAGCGAGGCTGTTCCGATCAGGGAGCCACCTGGATCGCCAGCCTTGGCACGCTTGACCATGGATTTGGCGGCCTCGCGCAAGGTCAGGAAGGCGCCTTCCGAGTTGATTCGTTGATTGAACTGCCACGTTTCCAAAGTCATTTCATGGAAATTGGCCGCGCCGCGCCCAATCCCGGCATTGGCGATACAGGTATCGATTCGACCGTACTCTTCTTCGGTTTCGGCCATGGCCTTCACGATTTGGTCTTCCTCGGCCACGTCGACCTTCTTTGAAGACGCTTTGCCAGTTCCGAGACCTTCGAGCTTTTTGAGGGCCGCAGCGTTGTCATCTTCCTTGCGTCCCCAGATCACGACATCCGCATTGGAGGCAGCGAGCGCTTCGGCCATGCCGAGGCCAATGCCTTTGTTGCCGCCAGTGATGACGCAGACCTTTCCGGCCAAGTTGAATGGGGCGTATGTCATATTGTGTCCTCCGCGACTTTTTTGCTTGGGCAGCAGATCAAGCGGGTGACGTAGGGGCGGTCAAGCTTCGTTTGAGCTGTGAACTATATGGCGCGCGGAATCGATGATGCGACGGGTTTCGTCCCATAGCGGCAAGGTGGCCAGCCTGTCAGGACTGATCCACTCGGCATGGGCTGCGTCGTCCCCGGCTACCGGGTTTCCGGATACCCAAACCGCAGCATAGTCGAACAACAGGTAGTGACGGGTCACGTCGCCGGTCTGGCGCGAGGTGAAGATCGCGTCCACGACATCTACCAAGCCCACGAGCCGTGCGGTGATCCCGGTCTCTTCGGCGACCTCGCGCAGCGCCGCACGCGGCGCGCGCTCGCCCGCTTCGATCCGGCCGCCGGGCAGGGACCATTCGCCTTGCAAGGGTTTGGTGCCCCGCTGGATCAGAAGAACATCGTCTCCCCGAAAGCAGACCGTGCCGACCGCCGGGACCACGCTTCTGGAACTGGCGTTTGCCACGCTCAAGCTTCGCAAAGGGCGCGCAGTTTCACCAATTCGGCCTCGAGATGCTGATCCGAGCGTGCGAGCGGGTTACCCGTGCGCTGCTGGATTCGATGGATTAGCGGCATCCTCAGCAGTGGAATGACAGATGGCTCTGTCCCGACGAGCTTGGCCGCGCCCAACACATTCTTGCGCTTGAGTGCGGTCAGGATCTGATCGAATATCACGGCGCGCCGGATCGACTTCAGGCGAGCGGCATGGGCGGCGGTGACTTCCGCGTGTGGGGTCGGCTGGCGGAGCGCTTCGCCGGCCGTCTGTTCGAGCGCGTCCAGCGCCACGGCATCAAGCCGGTGAGATATGGAATTGCCATGCTTGCGATAGAAATACATCACGTCCGGCACGCTCATCATCCGCGCTCCGGTCGATAACAGCCGCACGATCAGATCGTAATCTTCGCCAATCCGCATCGTCTCATTATAGCGAAGCGAATTGGCTTCCAGCGCGCTGCGGCGGATCAGTGGCTTGGCATAACCGAGCTTGCTGCCCCGTCCATAAAGCATGTTCGCCTTGATGTATTCGCTCTCCATGATCCTGGCCGGGCGATCCCGCAAATCCCCCTCGAACATCGTGAAGATATTGGCGGGACCGTCGGACTGGAACACGGCAAGATTGTCGATCAGGATATCTGCGCCGGTGTCTTCGGCGGCGGTCAGCATGCGCTCCAACCGGTCGGGACGGATCAAGTCATCGCTGTCCACGATGGCGACCCAATCGCCTTTGGCGCGTTCCAGTGCGTGGTTGCGAACCGGGGCAGGTCCGCCATAACGCGTGCCGCTGAAGACGCTCAGTCGCGCATCCTGTTTCGCGATTTCCTGGGCAATCTCGACGCTCCGGTCGCTGGACCCGTCATCCACAAGGATCAGTTCCAGCGCCGTATTGGTCTGATTCAGGACGGATCTTATGGCGCTGGCAAGAAATGCCTCGCAATTATAGTTCGCCATGATGACCGAAATCATGGGTTTTTGCGGAATCTCATACGCCACGGCGGCCCACCTGTTCATCCTGCTTGGTTACCCCGCTTTTATCGCAAGGCCTGTGCCAATATCGACCAAAATCGACATGAATACTCAGATTCCTGTTTTGCGGACGTGGCGCCGACCGGACAGGCATCCTACGCCTGTGGTCAGGTCTCATTAAGACCGCACCGGCAAAGTAATATCTCGGTTCAAGTGACAGGAACACCGCCATGGCAAAACAGAAGCAGCGGCAGATCAGCCTCGCGCTCCAGGGTGGCGGTGCGCATGGCGCCTATACTTGGGGTGTGCTCGATCGGCTGATCGAGGAAGATGATCTTGAAATCAAGGCGATCTCCGCGACGTCCGCCGGGGCGATGAATGCCGTCGCATTCTCGGCGGGCATGGCTGAAAACGGCGTGCAGGGTGCGAAGGATACGCTGGAAGCCCTCTGGCAGGGGATCTCCAAATCTTCCCGCAATGTCACGCCTTATGGCGCGCTCAGTCCGATCGTGTTCGCCTATGCCAGTGCCATGTCGAGCCTGGCGAGCCCTTACGACCTCAACCCATTCAACATCAACCCGCTCCGCGATGTGGTGGAGCAGGTAATCGACTTTTCGAAAGTGGATGAGTCGGGCATCCAACTGTTCCTGTCGGCGACGAATGTCGAATCCGGCCATGTCACCGTGTTCAGTGATGGGGACATCTCCCTCGACGCAGTGCTCGCCTCGGCATGCCTGCCGCAAACCTTCAAGGCCGTGGAAATTGATGGGCAGGCTTATTGGGACGGAGGCTTCATGGGCAATCCCAGCCTCTTTCCCCTGATCTATTCCGGCGCCCCGCGTGACGTATTGCTGGTCATGCTCAACCCGATCCGCCGCGACGGTGTTCCGAAACGTGCCGGGGAGATTCAAGACCGGATGAACGAGATCAGTTTTAATGCCGCCCTGATCGGAGAGCTGCGTGCCATCGCCTTTGTCCAGCGATTGCTTGATGATGGCATGTTGAAAGAGCCAATGCTCAAAAAATACCGCCGTCTGAACATCCATGCCATCAAGGGTGGGCAAGACCTCATGGAGTTCAGCCTAAGGACCAAATACGACACGAGCTGGGACTTCCTGACCAAGCTGAGGGACATTGGCCGGGCGGCGGCGGAAGGTTGGCTTGGCGAATGCGGAGAACTGATCGGCACCAACCAGACCCACCTCGATTTGCGCCGGGAATTTTTCGAGGGCTAGACCCGCTTCAGGAACCAGATCCGCGCTGCGCCATAGTCGCGTGTCTCGACCGGCTCCCATCCGTCTGGCGTGATCGTTTCGTCCGATCCGGTCTCGACCACGGCAAGCGCATTCTCGGCCAGCCATTTTCCAGATACCAGGCCGGCCAGTGCGGGTTCGACGAGGCCCTTACTATAGGGCGGGTCGAGGAAGGCGAGCGTGAAGGGGACGCCGGCGCTGGCGGGCTTCTCGCCCAGATCGGTCGCCGACCGCCGGTGAAGCCGCGTGTTTCCGAACAGTCCCAGTGTTTCGATATTGTCGCGGATAGCGCCGCGCGCGCCATGATCGGTCTCGACGAAAAGGCAGAACGCGGCGCCCCGGCTCATGGCTTCCAGGCCCAGCGCGCCGGAACCCGCGAACAGATCAATCACCCGCGCGCCGTCGATCTCGGGCGCCCAGTCCGCATGGGCCAGCATGTTGAAGATCGACTCGCGCGCACGGTCTCCCGTCGGGCGCGTGCCCTGTCCCTTCGGCGCCGCAATGGCGCGCCCCTTGTGCTCTCCGGCAATGATGCGCATTCGACAGGCAATCCCTTTACTTTGCGCCCGTGTAAGGCGATCCCATCCATATGACAATTCTCGCTGATCCCATGACCCGCGCGCTGGAACTGGCGCGAGAGGCGGCCGAGGCGGGCGAAGTGCCGGTTGGCGCCGTGGTGGTCGATCCGGAGACAGGCGAGATCGTGGCCGAGGGTGCAAACCGCCCGATTGTCGGGCATGACCCGACCGCCCATGCCGAAATTGTCGCCCTGCGCGCTGCGGCGGCGTCTAGGGGAAATTACCGGCTGACCGGCCTGCACCTCTATGTGACACTGGAACCCTGCGCGATGTGCGCAGGCGCGATCAGCCTTGCGCGGATCGGGAAGGTCGTCTTCGCGGCGTGCGATCCGAAGGGCGGTGCGGTGATTCATGGCGCACGCTTTTTCGAGCAACCGACCTGCCACTGGCGGCCGGAGGTCGAGCAGGACGAGACAGCGGGCGAGACAGCGAGCGCGCTGCTCAAGGATTTCTTCAAGGCCCGGCGCAGCTGAGGCAAACCAGACAAGGTAATCATAGCGAGGCATGGCAGAACCAGGACACGAGATTCTGATCAAGGACGCGATCGTCTTCCTGTTTGCGGCGGGTGTGGCGGTTCCGGTCTTCCGGTATCTGAAACTGCCCGCCGTGGTCGGATTCATGTTGTCCGGCATCGCGCTTGGACCTTACGCGTTGGGTTCGCTTTCCCACAATTATCCCATACTCGAATTTGTCTCGATCTCGGAACCGGAAGCCGCCGCGCCCTTTGCCGAACTGGGCGTGCTGTTCCTCCTGTTCCTGCTGGGGCTCGAGTTTTCGTTTGAAAAGCTGTGGGCCCTGCGGCGGGCCGTGTTCGGCGCAGGGGGACTTCAGGCAGGGATCAGCGCGCTCGCCATCGGTCTCATCGGATGGCAGATCGGCCTGCCGGCAGAGGCCGCCATCATCGCCGGGCTGGCGCTTGCACTGTCGTCGACCGCTATCGTCATGCAGCTGCTGATCGAGCAGAAGCAGGCCGCTCAACCGGTCGGGCGCGCCGCGCTCAGCGTGCTATTGTTTCAGGACATCCTCGTTGCCCCCATCCTGATCTTTGTCGGCTTTGCCAACATAGAGGCCGGTCAGGACGTCACGAAAATTCTGCTCGAAGCCCTGTTCAACGGTGTCATTGCAATCATCGTGATCGTGATCATTGGCCGCTTTGGTCTGCGGCACATGTTTCGCCTTGCGGCGGCGGCAGGCGGACGGGATTTTCTGATGGCGCTGACCCTGCTGACCGTCGTGGGCGCGGCCGCCATCACGGCAACGGCGGGCCTTTCACTTGCGCTCGGCGCGTTCCTGGCGGGCCTGCTATTGGGCGAAACCGAGTTCAAGCATCAGACAGAGGTCGATCTCGAACCCTTCAAGGGCATCCTGCTGGGCCTGTTCTTCATGACGGTGGGCATGGGGCTCGACCTGCCATCGATCCTGTCTCAGCCTTGGGTCATCCTGTCCGGGCTCGGCGCACTGCTCGTCCTGAAACTGGTCATCGGTTTCGGGGCCCTGCGTCTGTTTGCCGGGCCGACCCCGATGTCCATCGAGGCCGCCTTCCTGCTCGCGCCTGCCGGGGAGTTTGCCTTTGTCGTGATCGCCGCGGCCACCGCCATAGGCGTGCTCGCCCCGGAGCCAGCCGGGCTGATGGCCGCGATTGCCGGACTCTCCATGTTGCTCATTCCGGTGCTCGGAAAGGTTGGGGGCTTCTTGTCAGACAAGTTGGCCGGGCCCGAACCGGCGCATACGCTGGAAGAAGATTTCTCAAACCTTCAGGGCCACGTCATCATTGCCGGGTTTGGTCGGGTCGGACATGCCGTCGCGCGTATCCTCGCGGCGGAAGACGCCGAAGTCGTCGCGCTGGAACGCAGTACCTTCAATGTTTCGCGTGCCCGCAATGCTGGTTGGCGCGCCTATCTGGGGGACGCCGCGCGACCGGAAATCCTGCATAGCGCAGGCGTCGACGGTGCCATGATGTTTGTCGTTACGGTGGATGACGTTACCGCCGCAGAAGCGATGGTGTCAGCCTTTCACAAATTGCGCCCTGACGCGCCGATTATCGCCAGGGCCCGCGACCATGAACACGCCCGGCGCCTCATCGATGCCGGGGCCCGGTCAGTGATCCCGGATGCCATTGAATCCGGCCTGCAAATGGCCGGACGTACGCTTCATGAGTTCGGATACAATGAAGAAACCATCCGTGACCGGCTGGCCGCCGAACGCGACGAGGAATACGAGCGCGCTGCTATCTGATGGCTGCGTCAGAGCCACCCCGCCGTTTCTGCCAGCAGCCATAGCCCGATTGCCAGGAACAACAGCGCCGCCAACCGTCGCACGAGGCTGAGCGGCACGCGCCGGATCAAGGCTTCTCCGAAATAAACTGCGGGAACATTGGCCAGCATCATGCCCAGTGTTGTGCCGAGCGTGACCAGCATCACTTGCTCGAATTGTGCCCCCAGAGCAATCGTCACAACCTGAGTCTTGTCGCCCATTTCGACGAGAAAGAATGTGATGAGCGTTGTCAGGAAAGCGCCATTTCGCATGCGGGGGCGTTCATCCTCGTCCAGCTTGTCCGGGATGAGGGTCCAGGCGGCCATCAGGATGAACGATACGGCGATCAGATAGCGAAACCAGTCCCCCTGGAGGAACGTGGCGGCCTGAGAGCCGACCAGTGCGGCCAGAAAATGGTTGGCGAGGGTTGCGGCCAATATGCCGGTGATGATGGTCAGTGGCTTGCGGAACTGTACCGCGAGCAAGACAGCCAATAGCTGGGTCTTGTCGCCGATCTCGGCAAGGGCGACCACGAGTGTGGAGGTGAACAGGGCTTCCATGAGAGACAGTCTCCAGGCCGGGCAAATCTGACGCAATGACACCATCATTCCGTGCCCGGCCCGAGCAGGAATGCGGCGTCATTGGTCTCGCCCGAACGGTGTCCCGTTCCCTTCGCGCCACGACCTGCAGGCCGAGTATGTTGACGCGGAGGCTCGGTCTGTCGACCGACTGGCTACTCCCCAAGTGACCCGCGTCTGTTATAGGCACACTCCTGCCGGCGCAAGTCTCATCCCGCCAATTCTGTCACAGCATCAAGGATCAGAGCCCGCAGCCAGGTCAGGGCAGCATCCTCAGAATTTTCCCGCCGCCAGTAAAGCTCGCTGTCGAGCGCGGGAAAGACGCCGGGCAGGTCATGTGAGACCAGTCCCGGTGATTGCGCGAGCAAGGCAGGTGCGGTGAGCGCAAGATCCGTATACTTCACAATTTCCAGCGCTGGCATATAGGTCGGCAGTCGCATGACCGGCGTGATGCGCGCGCCATGCGACCGGGCGACTTCCTCGACATAAGAACGTCCTTCGCGGCGGCTGGAGACGACGACATGGCGCAACTCCAAAAAGGTTTCAAACGTCATCTGGCGGCCCGAGAGCGAATGGTCTTCCGACACAACACAGACATAAGGCGTCGTCATCAGCGGCTCACGCTCAAGGTCGGTGCCGCGAATGCCTGGGATGTCGATGGCCAGGTCCAGTCGCCCCGAGGCCAACTCGGTGGAGATCGCGCCCCGGTTCAGTTGCGTCCAGGCGATGCGCACGCCGGGGGCAATGTCCTGCAGGCGGCGTGCAAGGCTTGGCGCAATCATGAAGGCTCCGGCATCGCGGGCGGAGATATTGAACACGCGCGTCGAGCGAGACGGTTCAAACGCCGATCGTGGCTCCAGCCCGGCGCGCAACCGGTCAAGCGCGTCGCGCACCGCAGGCATGAGGGCTTCGGCCATGGCCGTGGGCTTCACGCCGCGTCCCTCGCGTACGAAAAGCGGATCCTCGAAATGGGTGCGTAGCCGGGCGAGGGCGTTGCTCACTGCGGGTTGGGTGATGTGCAGCGTCTCGCTGGCCCGGGTCAGGCTGCGCTCGGAATAAACTGCCTCCAGCACCGGCAGCAGGTTCAGGTCCAATGATCTGAGATTCATATGCGCTCCAAACCATCACCAATAGTGATGCATGGGCTTCATATAATAAACTTCCCGAATGGTACAGGACTCGCTACTTTCATTTGCAGAGTAGAGGATCCTGAATGAGCGCGGCGCTGACGCCACAGACAATCAGAGACGTAAGCGCAGTGGCCCTAGAGCCAGCCTGCGGCGCGCATCAGCATGACTGCGCCGACCGCCGTGACCAGATATTTCATGCCCCGCTTGAAGTTCACATCACTCATCCGGTCCAGCACTTTGCCGCCCAATGTTGTTCCCAGCATGGAGAGCGGTGCCGCCGCAAGGATCAGCCAGGCTGGCGGCAGGGATTGCGCGCCCGTCGCCATGATGACCGGGACGCTCCAGAAAATGATCTTCACGAAATGCGCCAGAACCTGCGTCACGGCCTTGGTCGCAACGATTTCGTGGCGATGCATGTCCGTGTGAACGAAGAACTGGTCCATCAACGGTCCAGCCACGCCCGCAACCGTGTTGAGCGCCTGTACGACAAAGCCCGCACCTTCGGCCTGATAGGGTTTCTGGATGTCGAGATCGGCAATCGATTTGGGCAGCCAGACGAGCAAGGTCACCAGCCCCAGCATCAGGTAAACCATCTGCTTGTCCGGGCGCCAGCTGAGCGCGAACAGCAACAGGACCGCTGCTGCAGATCCCAGCGCATAGCGACGAAACACGCTCCAGTGAATATGAAGGTGCCAGAGATACGCCCGATATCCATTGGAGACCATCTGGACCGCGCCATGAATGATCATGGCTGTGGCAACCGGTACCAGCGCAGTCAGCACGCCCATGAAGATCACGCCGCCGGCCATGCCGAAGATGCCGGACAGGAAACTGGTGGCCAGCACGGTCACCAAGATGATGGAAGCGGCGAGCGACGTCATGGCGCTGGCCTAGACCGGTTTGCAGGCAAACGCCAAATCTTGCAGCCCTGCCCACATGCGCGACACAAAACATTTCAAAGAAACAATTTGCGGTGCCGTTGCCGCAAGGCCTACCATTCCCCCAACAAGAAAGTCTGAGAGGAGACCCCAAAATGGCGGATACCGAAGTGTCCAAGGACACACAAAACGAGCTCAACGATCTGCGCATGTCAGACGCAGCCGTGCCGCTTTACGAGCATGTGAAAAGCTTCATCAAGGATGTCGTGAATCCCATGAGTGAGGAATTCCATAGCCTTGGCGAAGGAAAGACTGACATCTGGTCCTATGCGCCCGGACAGCTGGAAGCGCTCGAAAAGGCAAAGGACGAGGCCAAGAAGCAGGGCCTCTGGAACTTCTTCCTGCCGGACGCCGAAACCGGCGAAGGCCTGAAGAACCTCGACTATGCCTATATCGCGGCTGAGCTCGGCAAGAACCCGCTGGCCTCTGAGTCCATGAACTGTTCCGCGCCGG
Organism: Hyphomonas sp. UBA3195; assembly: GCF_002366485.1. Taxonomy (NCBI): domain Bacteria; kingdom Pseudomonadati; phylum Pseudomonadota; class Alphaproteobacteria; order Hyphomonadales; family Hyphomonadaceae; genus Hyphomonas; species Hyphomonas sp. UBA3195. The sequence continues at coordinate 11,521 of NZ_DEXB01000025.1, read as the reverse complement.
ACACCGGCAATATGGAAGTTCTGGAGCGCGTCGGCACGCCCGAACAGAAAGAGCGCTGGCTGAAGCCATTGCTCGAAGGCAAGATCCGCTCGGCCTTTGCCATGACCGAGCCGGCCCTGCCATCGTCGGATGCCAAGAACGTCTCCATGAGCGCCGTGCTCGAAGGCGACGAGTGGGTCATCAATGGCGAGAAGTTCTACATTTCCGGCGCTGGCGACCCGCGCTGCAAGATCATGATCACCATGGTGAAAACCAGCCCTGACGCCGCCCCGAACAAGCAGCAGAGCCAGATCCTGGTGCCGCTGCCGCATCCGGGCGTCACCATTCTAGGCCCCATGCACGTCTTCGGTGATCCGGATGCCCCGCATGGCCACATGCACATCCGTTTCGAGAATGTACGTGTGCCGAAGGAAAACATGTTGCTCGGCGAAGGCCGTGGCTTCGAGATTTCCCAGCTTCGTCTTGGGCCTGGCCGCATCCACCACTGCATGCGGTCGCTCGGTGCGGCTGAGAAGGCACTCGACCTGATGGTCGTTCGCGGCATGACGCGTCAGGCCTTTGGCCGTGACCTGATCAAGCTGGGCGGAAACCTTGAAAAGGTCTCCCGCGCGCGCATCGAGATCGAGTCCATGCGCATGATGGTGCTGAAGGCTGCCAAGGCGATGGACGTGCTGGGCAACAAGGAAGCTCGCGTCTGGATTTCCATGGTCAAGGCCATGGTGCCGGAACGTGTCTGCGCCATCATTGACGATGCCATCCAGATGCACGGCGCCGCCGGTGTGTCCCAATGGACGCCACTGGCCCGCATGTACGCCAATCAGCGCACCCTGCGCCTCGCGGACGGTCCGGATGAAGTACACCACATGGTGGTCGGCCGTGCCGAAACCCGCAAGTATACGGGCGAAGAGGAAGATCCGGCCATGGCCGCCGTCTGGCGGAAATAGCCTTTGAGGTTCAGAAGGATATTGGAGAAGGGCGGCTTTTTGGGCCGCCCTTTTTGCGTCACGGGTCGAATTCTCGCAATTTCCAGAAAACTCGTTTAATGTGATCCTCTTGGTAGGGAGGACGCTATGATACGCATTTCCAAAATCATTCTGATCCTGTTTGTCGGGCTACAGGGCCTGTTCTACGCGCTCAACAACATCGTCAATTTCGAAGCGGCGACCAGTTTCGTTCAGGGCGTGCTGCCCATGGCAGGCAACGAGGCCTATCCCAACGCCTTCGGGCCCGCAATCTCGTCGCCCGTCCTGATCACGATTGTGCTGTGTTTCATCATTCTCGGGGAACTTCTGGTCGCCGCGTTCTCGCTCAAGGGTGCATACGACATGTTCCGGGTGCGGGGGGGATCAGCTGAAGGTTTTAACGACGCAAAGACCTGGGCGATCATGGGGTGTGTCATGGCGCTCCTGGTCTGGTTTGGTCTGTTCATGGTGATCGGAGGCGCCTACTTCCAGATGTGGCAGACTCCGCTGGGCGCTGCTGCGCAAGGCGGCGCGTTCCAGTACGCAATATCGAGCGGCATTGTCCTGTTGTTCGTGAACGCGCCGGACTGACGTCGCCTAGAACGGAACGTTCGGATCGTCTTCGCCGGCGTCGCCGATCTCCAGCCCGGCAAAGTCGAACACGCGCGGGTCGTGCAAATGGCTCGGCCGCACTGTGGCCAGCGCATGCGCCATCACCTGCCGCACGCCGGGCTTCTTGCGTTCCCATTCGTCCAGCATCTGTTTCATCGCCACGCGCTGCAGCCCGTCTTGGCTGCCACATAGATTGCAAGGAATAATCGGAAATTCCATTGCGGTGGCAAACTTGGCCAGATCATCCTCGGCGGCGGTGATCAGTGGGCGCAGCACGAAGACATCGCCCTCATCATTCAGCAGTTTCGGCGGCATTGCGGCCATGCGTCCGCCATGCACGAAATTCATCATGAAGGTTTCCAGCGCATCATCGCGGTGATGACCCAGCACGATCGCCTCACAGCCTTCTTCCCGGGCAATGCGATAGAGAATGCCCCGGCGCAGGCGCGAGCACATCGAGCAATAGGTCCGCCCCGCCTCGACCTTTTCGGTCACGATGGAATAGGTGTCCTCGGTCTCGATCCTGTATTTGACTCCGACCCGCTCCAGCCAGTCCGGCAAGACGTGCTTCGGAAAGCCCGGCTGGCCCTGGTCAAGGTTGCAGGCAACTAGGTCCACCGGCAGTGCGCCTTGCCATTGCAGGTCCAGCAATACTGCCAGCAAGCCGTAGGAATCCTTGCCACCGGAAAGGCAGACCAGCCATTTCGTGCGCGGGGTCTCGCCCGCATCCACCGCGCGCCGGTCGACCATCTTGTAGTCGTCAATCGCCTTCAGCGCGCCGCGCACCAGCCGCTTGCGCAGCTTCTTGAAGCTGACGCCAGACGGCGCATCCGCAAACAGGGGCGGCGCCGCAGAAAAGGAGGAGGTGTCATCTGCCATACGCGCCCTATCTCACGGGCCGGGTTTCCCGCGCAAGCATTTCACGCCGTTCGGCCGAGTTGCGGCGCGTCACATAGAAAATCATGCCATATTCGAAAGGGGGCACATCCGTCCCTGATACACCCTTCGGCGGAATGAAGCGCCAATGCTTCACGCCGTTTTCAAACGACTCGCCATACTTTTCGTTCGGCTTGCTCGAAAGGATTTCGATATCTTCCACGCGTCCATCTGCTTTTAATGTAATCTTCGCACGGACGCTGGCCCCATCAGCCAAGCGGGTTTCCTTGCCCGCGCGCGGTGAACGAACCTCCCGCTTGCGCTCAATGGTCAGGACGATCTCTTCGCCATCCTTGCCAGTGACGGTGAACGTGTCGTCCTCGCTGTCATCCATCTCGGACTGAGTGATCTGATAGCGATTGCGGGCGTTTTCGTACACGCCCTCAGAAGCATTCGGCAAGTTCGGGTAAAGTTCGAGAAAGGCTTTGTAAGACGCGGCGGCCGCCTCGTAATCTTGCATGTCTTCCTGAGCTTCGCCTCTGAGCATCAAGGCGGAGGCGTAGTGTTCGCTTTTTGCCTGCCCAATCGCCTCAAGTGCGCGCATTGTCTTGTTGATGTAGGCTATGGTCTTTTCACGCTTGCTGCGCGCGCCTTCCAAACGGTGAAACTTCGGCGGCAGCGTCGCCTGTGCCAATGCCATATAGACCCCGACGGCAAAGCCGGACTGGTCCTGACCTATGTCTTCGAGCTCTCGCGCCACATCCTGCAGCTTGTCGAGGCCATTGCCCGGTTTCCCGGCCGACTGAAGCGAGGTTGCGGCCCGCAGCGCGCATTGCAGAGACTGCGCCGCCGCGCTGATCGCGCGATACTGGTCTTCGCACTGTTCATACGCTCTGGCCGCGTCTTCATGCGCGTTCTGCGCCGTCAGGATCTCAGCCCGCGAATAGGCCGCTGCGCCCGCGCCTGCCGCATCATTTTCCGCACGTGCCGTGTTATACAGACGGTCGGCAAGGTCCAGCGCCGCGTCGAGATCGTTCCCGGTCAGCGCGGCCTGAAGCTCCGCGCGCAGCGATTCCTGTGACTGGGCGGAGGCGGGCAGCGCAAAAAACGAAACGGCGCCTATCAGCGCCGCCGCCATCAGTGTCTTCTTCATGGGAATCCTCGAAAGCCCTCGGGACCATAAACCTAACGGCGTATGGTGCCGGTTTCAATCCGCGCGATCGGATCAGTCCGCCGCGCCGACCTGTTGCTGGTAGCGGGCCGTAAGTTCGACCAGGGCCAGCGCCAGGGCGTGCCCGGCCAGTCCGACCGTCCACCATATGGTGGGCGTCAGCATGGCATAGCGATCACCTCCAACGGTCAGGCTGATCCCGGCGAACACGATCATGCCGAACAGATAGCTGGCCAGATGGATGAAGAAACCGAGCCGCATGGCGGCGGTCGCCTTGGCGTTCTTTTCCCGGATCATCGTCTCGGCTTCGGTCTTTGCGTCCACCGTCAGCGCCATGACATCGACATTGAATGCCGCCGCCAGCGCCTTCAGGGAGTCGCCAGACGCCTTGTCCCCCGTCTCGATCCGCTGAACGGTGCGCACGCCAATTCCGGCGAGTTCGGCCAGATGTTCCTGCGACCAGTGGCGCTCTTCCCGCCAGCGTTTGATCTTCGCGGCATCTGCATCATACTGCATCTCGTTCCCCTTTCTCCGGGTTGTTTGTAACCTCCATGAAAGTGCGGAAAAACCCCTTGGCCGACCACGTCTTGACGCCGCCACGGCGCCGCCAGAAGCCCGCCAGAGCCCCGTCACAGGGGCGCCAGAGGGCTGTCGAACGCCTAATCTTCCAAGGCAACCGGGTCGCAAGTGGCATCGGAGACGTGTGACGAGACGGGGTGCCAGCCATCATCTGTTCTTCGCAGCGTGTTGGAAGACATGTAACTGTGTCGACAAGGTGTGCCGTCCTCGGCCATGCGCGTGCTCAGGCCGCGTCCGTAGACCAATGCAGAGTCTGGCGTGAGGAAAATGACGTCATCCACTTCAAACACGAAATCCGCCGGCCCGTCCCAGCTGTTTTCGCGCATCCAGTTCACTTCTTCGGTCCGGGTGCGGACACCGCCGCCAATCAAGACGAAGTCATCGGCCAGGAATGCCGCCAGTCCATCGGCATCGTTTGCCGCATAGAGGCCGGGCCAGGTGTCTGATTTAAGGGCCCGCAATACGGCCTCTTCTTGTTCGAGATCGGCCTGCGTTGCGCTCGGCACGCTGGTGCAAGCGCCCAACGCGACAAGCAAGCCCGCGAGCGCAAGTCGGGAAATTTCGAACATGGTTCAGTCCTTTCAGGTCCAGCCCCGGCATCACCCTAGCAAAAGGGGCGCATGGGCCAAGCTGAAAGTCGGCCTAGCGCGCCAGGAAGGGAATGCGGAAGAAGCGCTTGATGCTCCACCAGAAGCGCAGGCGCTTGTTGTTGGGCGCATCATTGCTGCCGCGAGGCACGAGGATGTTGTTCATGCGCGGCTGGTAGCGGCGGATCAGGTCTTCCTCCACGCGCGCCCGGTCCGATTCCTTCTTCAGGACCAGAACGTGCCGCTCGGTCGCGCCGCGCTTCCACCAGGCTTCCCACCAGCGTTCATGGCCGATCAGGCGGCTTTTGAAGTTTGCGGCCTTGCCGATGTAGAGCGGGAACAGGAAGAAGACGAAGCGGCGCTGCACGAAGACATAGATGCCGCCATCATTCGGCAGGCCCTTCGGCGTCAGCGTGATCTTGAAGCGATAGGGCCGGCCAGACTCGCCCCACCAAGTATGCCACCCGAACAATATCCACATATGCGGAGCCCTCCCATTTCGCGCGAAGCTCTCTTGCTACGGTTAATCAGCCGTTAAAATGTGGCGATTTCGGGGGCCTGAGGGGGAGAATTCCTTCCCGATTTTCCCAATTGGTTAAGCTCCGGGCCCCAGAGCAAGGGGGGAGCGCCGGGCAGGGCGGTCAGGGGCGAATCAGGCGCTCGCGGCCAGTGCCCGCTTGACCGGGGCGAAGCTCATCCGGTGGTGGGCGCAGGGCCCGTGCGCCATCAGCGCCTCGGCATGGGCGGCGGTGCCATAACCCTTGTGCCGGGCAAAGCCATAGGCCGGAAACGCCAGATCCATCTCCTTCATCAGCGCGTCGCGCACCGTCTTGGCGAGGATTGAGGCAGCCGAGATCGCGGGCTCGGTCAGGTCGCCCTTCACAATCGCTGTCGCCGCGCACGGAAAGCCGGCGGGCAGGGCGTTGCCATCCACCAATATGTGCCCCGGCGCCAGGCCCAGCCCCGTCACGGCCCGCTCCATGGCGAGGAACGTCGCCTGGCGAATGTTCAGCCGGTCAATCTCTTCCGGGGTCGCATGCGCCACGCTCCACGCCGCTGCCCGGTCGCGGATCATCGGCGCCAGCGCATCCCGCTTTGCCTCGGTCAGCTTCTTGGAATCGGTCAGGCCGTCGATGGGCCGCGCCGGGTCGAGGATCACCGCGCCTGCCGTCACCGGTCCCGCCCAGGGCCCGCGCCCGGCCTCGTCCACGCCCGCAATAAGGATCTGTGCTGTCGCCATCTCCCAACCAAAACGCGAGTCGCTCTTGCGCTCCAGCGCGCTCCGGGTTTCTACTGCACACATGACACAGCCATACCGCATCCAGATGCATGAGACCGGCGGGCCAGACGTGCTCAAGGTCGAGGATTTCATCCCCCGCAAGCCCGGCCCCGGTGAGATCACCGTGCGCCAGAGCGCGGCGGGCCTCAACTTCATCGACACGTATCACCGCACCGGCCTCTATCCTGTGCGCTTTCCTTTCACGCCCGGCCAGGAGGGCGCCGGCGCGGTTCAGGAAGTCGGCGAGGGCGTCACCCATCTGAAGCCCGGCGACAAGGTCGCCTATCTGGGCAGCGGCACCTATGCCAGCCATTTCACCGGCCCGGCCGACCGCATGTTGCTCCTGCCGGATGACATCCGTCCGCAGGATGCCGCCGCCGTCCTTCTGAAAGGCCTCACCGCCTGGGCGCTGTTGTTCGAGGTCCGCCCGCTTCAGGCCGGGGAGACGATTCTCGTCTGGGCGCCCGTCGGCGGGGTCGGCAGCCTGCTCGTACCATGGGCCGCCAGCCTTGGCGCGCGCGTCATTGCCGTCACCTCCACTGAGGCCAAGGCCGAAAAGGCAAGGGCGCTCGGCGCGTCCGACGTGATCATTGGCTATGAGGGCGTCGCGGACAAGGTGAAGGAATTGACCGGCGGGCGCGGCGTCGATGTTGCCTATGACAGTGTCGGCCGCATCAGCGCTGAGGAAAGCCTGAACAGCCTCCGGCCTGCGGGCTGGTTCGTCACTTATGGCAACGCCTCCGGCCCGGTTGAGCCGATCCCGCCCGGCCGTCTGGCCCAGGGCGGCTCACTGGTCATGACCCGGCCCACCCTGTTCCATTTCATTCCGGATGCGGACAGCCTCGCCCGCGGCGCCAGCCTCCTCTTCAGCGCCCTGAAGTCCGGCACAATAAACGCCGACATCGGCCAGCGCTTCCCGCTCTCAGAGGCGGCCAAAGCCCACGAAGCGATCGAGAGCGGCACCACGACCGGGGCGACGGTGCTCGTCCCGTAGGGCGGGTCAAGACCCGCCAAACAAAGGCGCCAAGGAGAAACGCCATGCCGGATTATAGACGTCTCTATATTCCGGGTGGCACCTTCTTCTTCACGGTCACGCTCAAGAACCGTACCTCGGATGTGCTGACAGCAAACATTGAGGCGCTCCGCCAAAGCTGGCGAGACGTGCGCGCACGTCGCCCGTTCGAGACGCCTGCTGCGGTCGTGCTGCCAGACCATACACATTTCATGATGACCTTGCCGGAAGGTGACCACGATTATTCAACCCGCATACGCCTCATCAAGGCAGGGTTCACCAAATGCCTGCCGGAGACCATAAAGGGCGAGGGCCGGAAGGGTGAACGGAATATCTGGCAACAGAGGTTCTGGGAGCATGCGATCCGGGATGAAAAGGATTATGAGGCGCACGTGAATTACATTCACCACAATCCGGTGAAGCACGGCTATGTCGATGAAGCGGACAAATGGCCCTTCTCGACATGGCATCGCTTCAAACGCGATTATGGAAAAGCATGGAGATCTGGGTAATGGCGGGTTACGCTCCACTAACCCGCCCTACAAAAACCAAAACCCCCGTAGGGCGGGTCAAGACCCGCCATCAAATTTTCGGTATTGAGCATACTTTAGACTGTGGAGTCATCGTTCGAGTTTAGTCATCAAAACGTAGTTGCCTCAAGGCTTCACAGCTTCCATCCAGTCCCGGAAAGAGAGACGACGCAGTGATTCCCATTGTACGTAAGTCGCGTAGAACGGTACTTCTCTCGCTCTTAGGAATATCTATGGCTTTCAAGTATTTTTCATTTTGCTGCAATTCATGGAAAGAGACGAAATGCTCAATGTCGTCGATATTGGTCAGCATCGATACGGCTTGCTGAGGCAAGGTCCGATGATTTAAGGGGCCAGCCAAGTCTAAAATAGTCACATGGGGTTTGACACGACTTACGTGATTATCTTTGGGAGTACGGGGATTATCCTCCCAAGCCTTTCTGGCGAATTCGAATATTCGTACGCTTCCTGTGTCGTCAGAGAACGGATTACGAAAGGCGAAATAGGCTGCGACGTATGGGGACTCAGTCCAATCGAGCAAAGGAGTAGGGAAGCCGTGATGCTGAACTAGATGAAAAAATTCTCCTAAACCATCAGGGTTTCCAAAATCAAACTTGTTCTCCACTATTGGTGACAAGTGCCTTCGTAATATTCGTGCATCTTCATCCATATAGCGCGACAAATCTGTTCTGCTAGTCCGGTGAAAAGAGGTTCTTAACTTCCACGCTCCTGGTTGCCCCCTATAAATGTGTTTAGAGACATCGGACGTGGAAACAAATTCCTTAAAGGAGCCCCAGTCACTAACTTCAGATTCAGGGTCGTATGATGATGGAATTGTGCTTCGGCTTTTTACGAGATGTCCTGATCCAATCGTTCCGATGTTTGTATGGTAATTTATACGTAGGCGACCATCTTCTTGTGTTTGGCATTGTAAGGTGGTCGAAGTTCCGTGCTGGTAGCCCGGAAAAACTCTTGGGACATCTTGGGCTATTACCGGTTCGCCCGTTGTAGTCAGGGCTAAAGTCGGAGCTTCAAATCGTGAGAATTGTTGTTTAGAGGTTCTTATGACTGCGAGTGTGCCGGGAATACCAGCGCCGTTTGGGAACAGCATTCCGGTGCCCCAGTACTGTTCACCGACTACGTCAAGATCGAGAATCGCTAAACCTCCAATCTCGCCGTCAAGCGTTCCAATCCACTGGCCTTCCAAATTGTCCACTTCTAGCCCCTCCATGGAGTATTTGCCGATATAGGAAATCGAATCTTTCATTTATGGTACTAGCGACTTGAGGTGCTTCTGTAGTCACTAAAACCTGCGTCGGCCTTATAAGACGAACAAAATAAATCTTATCCCACCCCTCTGAACCCTCCCGTATCCTTGCGGGCATGTTCGACCGGGACTCCCTCATCAAACGCGCGCTGGAGACGGGCTGGCCTTTTGTGGCCGGGCTGATGGCGGAAGTGCGCGGCGCGCTCACCGCGCCAGGCGAGGGCGCCGTGCCGCGCGCGGTCTATTATGCATCGCTCCGTACGCTGCGCGCCCTGGAATCTCTGGTGCGCCGCATGCTCTATCTCATGTCGCTGGAACTGGAGGTCAGCTGGACCCCGTCAGCGCCGCGCGCATCGGCTATGGACTCATCTGGACCAGTTATGGACACTTTACGGACCAGCCAGACCGGCCCCGCGCGGCAGGCCCCGGCGCGCAAGCTCGCCATGCTCGACACGCTGACGCTCTATTTTCCGCCGTTGGAGCCGCTTGAAACGCCCCCGGCAAGATACGGGCCTCGCCCCTCGATCTGGATGCTGGGCATGCCCCGCGCGCCAGAGCCCGAAGGCCCGCCCGAAACGCTGGACCCCGCGCCGCTGCTGGCGCGGCTGGAGCGGCTCACCACAAGTTGCGCTGACCCCGCCGCCGAGGCGCGGCGCATGGCGCTGTGGCAGGCGCGTCGCCGAGCCGAGCTTCAGGCCGGCAAGCGCGGGCGCATGCATCCGCTGCGCATGGGCCGCCCGCCGGGCTATGTGAAAGACCGGCTGAGGCGCGACACGCTGCAGCGAAAACTCTGGGATTTCTGGCAGTTCTGCCATTGGGCCGATACGGCCACGGACCCGCCCGCGCGACCCGCCGGAGCAGGGCTGGCCCCGGCCTGACCGGGGCGGCCATTCGTTAAAATCTGGACATCGGGGGAGGCTGCAATCTCCGCCCACCCGCGCCTTGGGAGGGGCTAAGGGCGAGCGGAGCCATGGGCGGCTGGGTGCAATTGATGGGTACCGCCCATTCAGGTTCGGTGTGCTGCAGATATTACAGGTTCCGCAGACCCGGGGGGCGCAGCGCGAATCCGGGAGAGGGGTGTGTGTTCGCGCTACGGGTGAATTATGCGCCACAGGTCTGAAGGGCGCGTTTCCGCAAAGGGCGCAATTGCGCAGGCGCGGGCAAGCCTGCGGTAACCTTGATTCATCATTTAGGATTAAGGCGCGGGCTGTAACTCCAGCAACAGGGCCGGGTCGATATAGAAATCGCCGTCCCGGCTGCGCGCTTCGGGATTGCGCCACTTCACCGCCCAATGCAGGTGCGGCCCGGTCGTGCGGCCGGTATTGCCGGTCTTGGCCAACAAGTCGCCCGTGTCGACCTCATCGCCCGCCGCCACATCGACCGCTGACAGATGCATGAACACCGAGACCAGGCCATGGCCATGGTCCAGGAACACGGTGCCGCCTTCATAATAGAGATCCGGATCGGCCAGGATCACCACGCCCGGCGCGGGCGCGCGAACCTCGGTGCCCACCGGCGCGGCCATGTCATAGCCGCGATGCACCGATGTGCTCTCGCACGGCTCGCCGGTCACTTTCGAGACGCCGGTATATTTCCGCGTCGGCCCAAAGGGCGATGACGTCGGCGCATCGGCCGGTTTCACAAAACCTTCCAGCGCGCCGGGGCCGGGATTGAAGCTGGCAAACGAGTCCTGCTTCTTCACCCAGCTGCGCGAGGCATGTGCCTTCTGTTCAGCCGAGCGGGCATCGACCTTGTCGCAGTCAAAGCCCGAAATTTCGCGGTATTCATCCTGGCGCTCGGCAATCTGGAGATCCCCGAATGCGCCGCTGTCATGCGACCAGCCGACAACACTCGGCGCGCGCGTGCTGAGCCCGAACTGCGCCGTGCCCATTTCGCTGACAGTCAGCTTTGTTCCCGCGACCGTGAACGTACTGCCCGGTTCGGCTGAACAAATCACCAGCCCGCCCTGTACCAGAACGCCGTCACATGTCGGCGCGATGACCTGAACAGGTGTCTCTGTCTCAATTTCAGGCTCAGCCACCGGGGCTGGCGCAGCAGGAACAGGTGCCATGTCAGGCGCAGGCGTTGGCGCAGGAGACTCTGCCGCTGCACACGCCACCACAAATGTTGCCAGTCCCGTCAGCAGCGCGCGGCGCATCAGTGACCAGCCTTGACCATGCGCTGGCTCGCCGCCTCGGCATCCCAGTAGGCTTCCTGCAGGTCCACGCTCCAATAGCGTAGGGCCTGGAGCGGGATCTTCCGGCCGGTCACCGCGCAGGTGACATAGTCTCCCGGCGCGATCATTTCGATGTCGGCGTCGAGATAGCGAAGGCGGGCTTCGCCGGCGGGGCGGCTGGATCGGTCAAGCATATGCGCGACCATGCCTGAAACAACACCAAAAGAAAAGATGTAGCGCGCAGGAAGTTTCCCCTTTGTTCCGCAGAACAAATATGGTACATCCGACTCAGCAACGGCAAACGGGGGCCTTGCCAAATGCGGCCCCATGGTAGACCTAAGGAGACGACTCATGGCCAAAGCGGCGCTACAACTCGTGGACAAGGAATCAGGCGTGGACAAGCAGAAAGCTCTTGAAACAGCTTTGGGCAATATTGAGCGGTCCTTCGGCAAGGGCTCGGTCATGCGCCT